>CBDURK010000192.1:0-6187 GCA_965369645.1 uncultured bacterium
GCCGGGTCTTTGCTTCGATTGCAAAAGACAATTCACCGAGCAGTTTTAGCCATCCGCAAGTCAGTGTTCTTGCCGCCTGTTATGAGAATAACATTCCCTTCACCATTCACGTTGGGATAGGCACAGACGTAATCGATCAGCATCCATCCTTTGATGGTCAGGCGAAAGGCGGATGTTCCGGCCGGGATTTTCTTATCTATACAAATGAAATAACCAAATTCACAAACGGCGGCGTAATACTTAATATCGGAAGCGCCGTGACAGGCCCGGAAGTTCTGCTTAAAGCCGTCTCGATGGCCGCCAATGCAGGAACTGTCCCGAATAATATAATCACTGCTGACTTTGACCTTCGCGTCCATGAGACAAAGGCGATGATAGATGAATCTAAAGAAGGTTATTATTTTCGTGACCAAAAGAGCATTGTAACGCGAATTCCGCAGGGCTTTAACGGCAAAGGTTTTTATATACAGGGCGACCAGAAACAAACATTTCCTTTGCTTTATAAAAAGATTTTAGCTCAGTCATAACTAAAAGGTGGTTAACGATGAAAGAAAATCGCATCAATGAAATTCTGACTCAGATTAAGAACGTTAAAATAGCGGTTTATGGTGATTTCTGTGTTGATGCATACTGGCTGCTCGATGCTCGCGGCTCAGAAGTTTCATTGGAAACCGGCCTTCAGGCCCAGGCGGTCGGCAGACATTATTATTCCCTTGGTGGCGCATCAAACGTCGTTGCAAATATAGCCGCTCTCCAGCCGGCCCAGATACAGGTAATAGGAGTTGTCGGAGACGATATCTTCGGTAGAGAGCTAAGGCGCCAGTTCCACGAGCTTAATGTCGATACGAAACATCTTGTTATTCAAAAGGATAATTTCGATACAGTGACCTTCGGCAAGCCATATCTTGAGGACAAAGAGCAGCCGCGCATCGACTTCGGTTTTTTCAACAAACGAACCGAAGAAACTGACTTGGCGCTGCTCAGCGGAATAAACGAGGCCCTTCAGAATACGGATGTCCTGATTGTGAACCAGCAGGTCCCGGGTAGTATTACGAACGAATCTTTCATAGACCGGGCCAACGCTCTTTTTGGAAAATATACGGACAAAATAGTCTTGCTTGATTCAAGGCACTTTGGCCAAAAGTTTAAAAATATCTACCGCAAGACAAATGATTTGGAAGCGGCCCAGTTGAACAACGCCGATGTAAAATTAGGCGATGTTCTTACATTGGAAGATGTGAATAAATACGCCCTGAATCTTTATAAGCAGTTTAACAAACCCGTGTTTCTTACCCGAGGCCCACGCGGCATCATATCCGTTGATTCAGACGGCCTACACGATGTGCCGGGCATTCAATTATTGAAAAAACTCGATATTGTAGGGGCCGGAGATACGGTTACAAGCGCTTTGGCTTTAAGTCTGGGAGCAGGTATTGAGCCGCCCGAGGCGTCAGAGTTTGCTAATTTAGCGGCCGCCGTTACTGTTCAAAAATTATACCAGACCGGTACGGCTTGCGGCTCTGAGATTCTCGAGATCGGTAAAGACCCGGATTATATCTATCAGCCGGAACTCGCTTCCGACCGGCGAGGGGCCTGTTTTTTCAAAGATAGCGAAATAGAGCTTTGCTATGAATCAATACCGTTTGGTCAAGTAAAGCACGCAGTCTTTGACCACGATGGGACTATAAGCACATTAAGGCAGGGCTGGGAGGAGATAATGGCTCCCGTGATGGTCAGGGCTGTTCTCGGTGATAAATACGAAACCGCCGACGAAACTCTTTATCACAAGGTTAAAAGTCGTGTCGCCAACTTTATCGATCAGTCCACTGGTATTCAGACCATCATACAGATGGAGGCCCTGGTCGAAATGGTCAAAGAGTTTGACATCGTAAGAGCTGATAAAATCCTCGATAAATTAGGCTATAAGGAAATTTATAATAATGCCCTGATGGAGCTTGTTAACAGGCGGATCGAAAAATTCAAAAGCGGTGAGCTTGATATAAATGATTATACGATCAAAGGCTCATTAGAATTTCTCGAAACCCTGAAAAAAAGAGGTATAAAACTTTACCTTGCCAGCGGGACCGACCGCCATGACGTTATTGCCGAATCCGAAGCGCTTGGTTATTCCGAGCTTTTTGACGGCGGCGTTTACGGTTCGGTAGGGGATATCACCAAATATTCCAAGAAGATGGTTATTGAGAAAATAATGGCCGACAATAAATTGCAGGGTCATGAGCTTGTTGTCTTTGGCGATGGTCCCGTTGAGATCCGCGAGTGCCGAAAGCGTGATGGAATTGCCGTAGGTATCGCCAGCGATGAAATCCGCCGTCACGGCTTAAGCGCCGAAAAACGCACCCGTCTGATAAAAGCCGGCGCACATGTTATAGTGCCCGATTTCTCACAGCACGAAACACTTATAAAATTATTGTTCGGTTCCTGTTAAGCGGGAAACTTCCGAAAGCGAATTTACACTGTTTTTAGAACGAGATTGAAAAATGCCGATATTTGAATACAAGTGCAACAAATGTGGTCACACGATGGAGTTTTTGGAGAAAACGAGAACTCCTCGAAAGCATAGTTGCCAAAAGTGCAGCAGCTCCGACTTGAAGAAGCTCTTAAGCGGTTTTGCCGTTGGGCAAAGCAAGGCCGCGGTCCAGGCCTGCGAATCATGCCCGAGCGGCCCGTGTCAAACGAGTGCCTGTTCGATGGGAGCCTGTCCTCATAGTTCGTGACATTTCGAAAATGTGAATCCGATCCGGAAATATTTTCACTTGGCATATTACGGCTGGTCACGTTGATGCTCTTAATTTGAACCGTCAGGCTCAACAGGGGTACTAAGAGTAGTTTGTCCGGCTTCTTTATTCAGGTGTTTTTGATTGCGTCTCACACCGAGCAAGTGCTCAACGGCTTGTTTACTTGTTATCTTGCTGTCCGGCGCCGATACTATCGAATTAACCGAATCGCACCAAAAGCAGATATATGATATGTGGGCGGACTGTGGATTTCTATTCAAACCTACCTGTCTTACGAAGCGGTTTTGAGAAATTGGGGTAATAGTAATTACAAAGGCCGCGAAGCTTAAAACAAGAAAGCCGGCCAGAAAACCTAAGACGCCTGCAAATAGAATGTCGAATGATTTTGGAAAGGAGATCTTAAATTGGCCTGTAAGAAAAACGTATGTAATTCCATACAAAACAAAAAATGTACCTACTCCTAAAACTGCTAAAGCCATGGCGTTGCTGCAGGGTATATCACCGGCCTCAGGGATAATATCTAAAATTACCGGTGACAGAAAAATGGCTATATAGATAGAAATTACGATATTGAAAAATATGGCCAATATTTCGTAGAAGCCTATTTTCATTGCGAACCAGATGAAGAGTCCGCCGGTTAATATACCGAGCCAAAATACCATAAAATTTATCCTACCACTCTTTTTAGTTCTTCGAGGCTTGTTATTCCGGATGCTACTTTTTTCAGGCCTTCTTTCCTCATGTGTGACTTGCCTTTCTTATTGCCTTCGGTTCTCAATTCAGCAATTGAGATTTTACTATTGGCAATATCGGCCTTCAAATGGTCGGTTATTACCATAAGGTCGCAGACCGCTGTCCTCCCGGAATAACCGGTATCTTCGCAGCGCCGACAGCCTGTAGCCTCGAAAATATTTGTATATTCTATGCCTTTACTTTGGAATTTATACATTAAATTCTGACTTAGCTGGGCCGGCTGTTTGCAGTATGCGCAAAGCTTCCGAAGCAGTCTCTGAGAATACAGAAGGCTCAGGCCCGATGATAAAAGAAGAGGCGATATTCCTAAATCCAGCAATCTGACCAAAGCTGTGGCGTTGCTGTCACAGTGTATTGTTGCCAGGACAAGATGACCGGTCTGCGATGCCCGAAGCGCAATCTCTGCGGTTTCCTCGTCGCGTATTTCGCCAACACATATCACATCCGGATCCTGTCTGAGAACACTGCGCAGAGTTTTTGCGAAGGTGATATCGGCTTTAGGATTAATTTCAATCTGGCTGGCTTCCGGGAGCATTGCTTCGATTGGGTCCTCTACCGTGATGACGTTGTGCGTAAAACGGTCGATTTCGTTGAGCATCGAATACATAGTTGTGGTTTTGCCGCTTCCGGTGGGGCCGCATATCAGCACCATACCTGATGGTTTCTTTATTGCATTTTTGATAATTGAATGCTGCTTTTTCGTAAGTCCTGTGTCTGCCAGCATGAATGTGCCTGCATTCTGGTTAAGCACTCTTATCGACAGCTTTTCTCCGTTGAGGACCCCGGCGCTCGCTACTCTAAATGAAGCTGTTGTACCGGCCTTTTTGGCTGTAAATGCGCCGTCCTGAGGTCTTCTTTTTTCGGAGATGTCCATGCTCGAAACGGCCTTAATACTATTTACAATTGCCTTGCAGGTATCGGTACTGAGTTCTTCTACTATCCGCAGAATCCCGTCTATTCGCAGCCTGATTGTATATGTCCCCTCATCCTTAGGGTCGATAAGAATATCGCTGGCACCCCGCTCAAGAGCATCCGCGATGACTCTTTCGGTCAAATCAAGGATGCGGTTGTCCTTTCGCTCTTTGTCACCGTGTCCGTATATATCATCGATACTTCTGCCCGACGAATCAAGCAGTCTTATCGCCGATTTGTTGCCGCGACGTCCGGACCCTCCAGAGCGTATATTGGCAATTGCTTGTTGTAGATGTTCTTTTATTATTTCGATGATGCTGATATTATTTTGAGAGGCCCTTTTTGCCGTATCTACTGTTATCAGAACAAGCATAAGTATCGGCCCCGTGAAAAGGGCGAGAATATAAGCGGCTGGTTTATATTTATAGGGCACAAGCGGACTAAACTGAATACGTTGAACAAAGTACAGGCAAAGATAAACCCATATCACGAGACAGAAAAGTTTGATTGGATTAAAGGGCAGCGATGTTATCGATGAGGCTAAGCCAACATTTGCCGGCGGAAAGCAGAACGAACCTGGTGAAAGATTCTGGATAATATCCAAAATTTGCATTTAATTTCTCTTTCAGCAAATACGAAGACAAACGACTCGCAATAATCAGGATAATATATTTTATCGTCATTGGCGAGCTTAAATATTCACCAAAAAGCTTAAGCTTCTGTTCCTGGCATCAGACGAATCGGCTTAAAGGTCCTCAAGCTCAGACAGGAAAGAATCTGAGTCATCGATTTCTATCTCAGGGAAACTGCCTGAAAGCTCTTCTGCAAGGTCTTTGCCTTTTGGTATTTTTGGGGGAGTGGGCTTAGGCTTAGCTCGTTTGAGTTTGGCCGGCTTTGGGGGGACGATATTTTCCGGCTGGCCGTTAATCTGCAGCCCAAAGGTAAGTGGCCCTATTCTGATATAATCACCAGCTTTAACCGCTGCCTCTTCTATGCGTTTGCCGTTAAGAAAGGTGCCGCCCCGCGAGCCAAGGTCACGAATGCTTATGGTTTCTTTGTTCAGATTCAACTGGCAGTGTTTTCTGGAGACGGTTTTAAGGGGGATACACAAATCACAATCGCCTCGACGGCCAATTACCGTAGTACTGTCCGGTAAAGAAAAGGACTTTTGTGAGCCGCCTTTTTTAAATAAGACCAAATTGACGTCCATTCTACCTTCCTCGCCATCAATTTATACTTTTCCAGAACTACTTTTATTATACAAGCGAAAGCACCGTAAAACAACAAATAAATCGCTCGATAAATAATATTGACAGAAATCACCCCCTGAGTTAAAGTTATACCCAGTAACAGTAAGAAAGAAGATAGATACGAAAAGGATTGGTAATTTCGGATAGATACATGGCAAAAGTTACACTGCCGGACGGTAGTATATTAGAAGTCACTGACGGAACGACGGTACAGCAATTAGCGATGCAGATAGGGCCGGGACTTGCAAAAGCGGCTATAGCAGCAAAAATCGACGGGCAGCTTGTAGATTTATCCACGCCGATTAATACCGATATAGGTATTCAAATCATTACTTCCAAAGATGAAGAAGGCCTTGAAGTGATGCGCCATAGCTGCGCACACATAATGGCGGATGCTATATGCAGTATTTGGCCGGATACGAAGCTGGTTTATGGCCCGAATGTTGAAGACGGATTTTACTATGACATTGACCTTGATGAGCCGATTCGGCCGACCGATTTCGAGCGCATCGAGAA
>CBDURK010000193.1:0-6173 GCA_965369645.1 uncultured bacterium
ACACTCAAACGCGATGCGATATACTGGCATTACCCCCATTATCATCACTCCAGACCAGCCGGTGTAATTCGAGAAGGGAACTTCAAGCTAATTGAGTTCTATGAGGATGGCCGGCTTGAGCTTTATAATCTCAAACGCGACATCGCAGAAAAACATAATCTCGCAACAAATAATCCGAAAAAAGCCGCCCAGCTACAGAAAAAGCTCGCCGCATGGAGAGAATTGGTTAACGCCAAAATGCCCACACCGAATCCGGATTACGACCCTGCAAGGGCACACGAATGGGGCCGTCGAAAACGAAAATAATCTTGTAAGAGTAAATTCTCATGAAAAAAGACTATCTCAGGAGAAGGGAATTTCTGCAAACCGCCGGACTTGGAGCAGCTTCGGCATTACTCGGCTGTAACACCGCTGAAACTAAAACTTATGACTCTACGGAAGCTTTGCCGGATTCCCATTCACCTTCAAACTCCAACAAGCCTAACATTCTTTTCATTATGACAGACCAGCACCGGGCAGATTTGATGACCTGTGCCGGTAGAGACCTGGTTCCCACACCAAATATCGACCTCATTGCCTCGCGCGGTGTCAGGTTCACAAATGCTTATTGTCCTTACCCGGTCTGCGTAGCCTCAAGAATGTCTTTACTGACCGGACTGTACGCACACAGCACCGGCGCAATAACCAATACCAACCAGCTTGACTGGCGATACCGCACTATGGCTCATCATTTTGCTGAAAACGGTTATCTGACCGCTTTAATCGGCAAGATGCACTTTGCAAATGCCCACAATCACGGCTTTGAATATTATATGTCCATCAATGACTGGCTGATGTATTTGGGCCCAAAAGTACAGCACTATGCCAATGAGATCGCTAATCATCCGCTGGGACAGCACTTTTTCAAAACAGTCGATGATGGTGGCGCCGGCCTGCCCGATATAGACGGATTGTGGCCAAAGGGCAGCCCATGGGTCGGCAATGTCGAAAAATACAACCTCGACAGCATGGCCTCAAAACTCGAAGCCGAAGACCATTTGGATATGTTTATAGCTCGTGAGTCAGTCAAATTCATAACCAGATACCGCAGGCAGCCTTTCTTCCTGCTAACCAGTTTTATGAAACCGCATTCCCCCTTCTATCCCCCAAGAGAATGGGCCGAAAAATATCCCGTAAATAAGATGAAGCTTCCGGAAGTCGGCGATATATCCAAATATCCGCCACACATCCAGCGACGCATTAAAAATACAAGAGCACAGGGCCAAAAACGCCAGCAGGCCCATCGGGCAGGTTATCTCGGCAACCTCGCCTTCGTTGATACATGTGTAGGATACGTGTACAAGGCACTTGAAAAAGAAGGTCTTCTTAATAATACCATAGTTATATATACTTCTGACCACGGCGAGATGGACGGTGATCACGGTCTATACCAGAAGTTTTGTCTGTTCGAGCCGTCTGTAAAAGTGCCGTTGATTGTAAGCTATCCGAATCATCTGCCTCAAAATAAAGTAACCACAGCATTAACAGAGTACTTCGGCCTATACCCAACATTAGTTGATTTGACCGGTCTTAAACCACCTGAAAAGACGACTCTGCTTGATATACCGGGCGCACCGGCCAAAATGGATGCAGCCAGCTTTGCCGATATTCTGCACAAACCTGACATAAAAGGGTCGTCAGCAGCGTTCAGTGAATATAATTTAAGGAACAAAACCTGCGAATATATGATTCGCACCCGGCGTTATAAGTACATTTTTAACCACGGCTCAACACATGAATTGTACGACCACGAAAATGATCCGGGCGAATTCGTAAATCGCATAAACGACCCAATCCTGAAAAAGGTGCGAAATCAATTGCACGAACGGCTCTTTGCATGGTATAATCCTCAAAATAATCCTTATCGTCCTGCTTAAATTATCCATTGATATTTCAAAAAAGATACTGTATTAAAAAGGAACTCAAATAATGGCTGAAAGTTTTGATGTTGTAGTAATCGGCAGCGGCCCGGGTGGTTACGCCGCCGCTATAAGATGTACACAAAGGGGTGCTTCTGTAGCAGTAGTCGAAAAAGATTGTATTGGCGGCACATGCCTGAATCGCGGATGTATCCCGTCGAAGACATTGCTTGCTTCGGCCCACACACTGCTATTGATTAAACATGCTGCGATGATGGGTATTGACGTCAACGCAGCCACTGCAAACTGGCCGAAAATCCAGGCAAGAAAGGATGCCGTAGTAGGCGGATTTCGAAAAGGTCTGACAGGATTAATAAAAAGCCACAAAGTGGAAATACTACAGGGCCGGGCCGTCGTTACAGCACCGAACCAAATTAAAATTGAAACAGACGCCTCACCAATGCAGATACAGGCCGGCAAAATAATCCTGGCAACCGGCTCGCAGCCAAGCCAAATCCCGACAGTTCCCTTCGATGGCCAAACCGTTATCAGCAGTAAAGAAGCCCTGGGTTTACAGCAGATACCAGGCTCAATGGTAATAATAGGCGGCGGAGTAATCGGTTGTGAAATGGCCTGCGTTTATGCTGCAATGGGAACTAAAGTAACAATTGTTGAAGCTCTTTCAAGATTGATTCCTATGGAAGACCAATGGGTAGGCCGGCTCATAGAACGTGAATTTAAAAAGCTCGGTATCGATTCACTTACAAGCCAAAAAGTGACTTCAGTTGACTCGACCGGCACGCCGGCAAGAATATCGCTCGAAAGCGGCCAAACAATCGACGCCGAAAAAGTACTCGTCTCCGTGGGCCGAAGAGCAATTGTCGATGATGAAACTATTCAGGCCCTTAATCTCCAGATGAACGGCCCTGCCATTGCGGTTAATAAAAAGTTAGAAACCAATGCCCCCGGCGTCTATGCCATCGGCGATGCCGTAGGTACTACCTATTTAGCCCACGGCGCCTTCGCAGAAGCCGAGATTGCGGCAGTCAATGCCACGGGAGGTGATGAAAATATAGCCGACTACTCGCTTATACCACGCGCTGTTTATACTTTCCCGGAAATTGCATCCGTCGGCAAAAGTGAGCAAACCTGCTTAGATCAGGGCCTCGACGTCTCTGTTGGAAGGTCGTTCTTCAAAGCCAACGGTCGAAGTGTGTCTCACAATGAAACCATCGGCGAAATAAGAGTCGTACGGGACAATTCAACCAACAAAATCGTCGGAGTTACGATGGTTGGCTCTGTAGTAACTGAGATGATAGGCACAGCAAGAACACTTATAGGCAGCACTGAAAAAATCACAGAGATAAGCTTCCCTCATCCGACCGTTTCAGAGGTACTCAAAGAAGCCGTCGAAGACGCCTTCGGCCTGAGCCTGCACAATCCACCAAAAGCATAAACGAATACACATGTTAGAACAATCTACAACTGAGATTTGTGAATCGAAATTCGTGAATTCTCTTCGTATTATTGACTGCGGGCTTGCTGATTATAGAGAAATCCTGCAGCTACAGCTCCAAATGCAAGAGAAAAGACGCCTTGGTGAAATACAAAACACCGTTTTAATAGTTGAGCACCCCCCTGTCATTACTCTCGGCGCCCGGCAAAGTGCCAACATACTTTTAGCCAACAGAGATGACTTGACACAAAAACATATTGACGTTGTTAATATCCGCAGGGGCGGGGGCACAACAGCACACAATCCGGGTCAGTTGGTTTTCTATCCGATATTAAATTTGCAGGAGCTTAACCTTGGAATCAGCGAATATATCAGAAAGCTGGAATCAATAGGTGTCGAATTATTAGAGCAATCCGGTATCCATGTAGAAAGAAAAAAAGGCCTGCCGGGCCTGTGGATTGGCTTAAAAAAAATCGCCTCTATCGGCGTGCGTGTATCTAAATTTATAACCTATCATGGTATGGCAATAAACATTAAAAACGACCTGAGTATTTTTGAATTCATAACGCCCTGCGGCCTGGACGGCGTGGAAATGACATCGCTGCTGAAACAGACCGGCAAACACTGTTCAATGAGGCTGGCAAAAGAAAGATTATCTCAACTGCTTATAAGGCATTTTCCATGAGGCAGGAAGTAAAATATAACATATTAAATACGAAACCTGCCCTGAGCACTGTCGAAGGATCCAAGCGACGAAAACTCCCCCCCTGGCTGCGCAGACCCCTGCCGTCGAACGCCACTTTCCATTATACCCGGAACATCCTCGACTCTCTGGGGCTGGAAACTATATGCAGTAAAGCAAACTGCCCGAATCAAGGCCAGTGCTGGTCAAAAGGCACAGCAACTGTCCTGATTTTAGGCAACGTCTGCACACGAAACTGCAAATTCTGTTCGGTAGCCAGCGGTAAACCCGATCCGCCGGATATTACCGAGCCACTTCGTCTGGCCCGGATGGCAAAGCAAATGAAGTTGAAGTACATCGTGATTACCAGCGTAAACCGCGATGATTTACCGGATGGCGGTGCAGGCCACTTTCGCGATTGTATTAACGAAGTAAGACAACAGTGCCCGGATATGAAATTCGAAATACTCACACCGGACTTTCTTAACTGCCAAAAACAGGCATTGAAAATCCTGAGTACGTCTTTACCTTTTGTATTCGCTCACAATGTCGAAACAGTTCCATCGCTGTACAAAATCGCCAGGAAAGGCGGTGACTATCAGCGGTCTCTGAATTTGCTCAAAATGGCCAAAGAGTGCTCCAAGAATATCCACACGAAATCCTCAATTATGCTCGGTTTAGGAGAAACCGACGATGAAATTGAGCAGGTCCTGAAAGACCTGTGTAATGTCGGCTGTGAAAGAGTTACCATCGGTCAATATCTAAAACCATCAAAAAATTCACTTGAGGTCGTTGAATACATAACGCCCGATAAATTCGATTTCTGGAAGCAAAAAGCAATAGAATTAGGATTTCACTGGATTATATCTTCACCGTTCGCCCGCAGTTCATACTTTGCGGACCAGGAAAACACCTTATAGCCACATTTATCGGACACACAAAAATAGGTCTGTTTTCTATATTGTCCACTTGAGTCATTTGTCATTGTAATAAGTATTTTGTATATTTTATTCGGTATTACTAAGTGTTTTGGGAAGGTACTCAGCCCCCTTATAATTACACAACCTTAAATTAGGAGTATATATCGTGAAAAGGTTCCTGTTTTCAATTCTTATCATACTTGTACTATTGTGGAACTGCAGTACAGTCTTTACCAAAGGCATAGATAAAGGTAAACAAGGTAAGCAAGCAAATAAGGAGAGCTGGAAAACTGAACTCCCGCCAGAGTGGAAAAAGTGGGATAATACCAAGAGGCAGCAATGGGAACAGGGCTTAAATCGAGCAAAGAACGCTGTACGCAAGCGCACCGAGGCCCGCCTTAACGCAGCATTGCGAACCCTTGAAATGACCGCACGAAAGGGCGTATCCTTAGAACATGCTGAGCAAACAGCTAATGCAGGATTAGATAATGGGTTAGGCCCTTTTGATTTTGAACCCTTCGGGAAGTTTGTAACCGAAAGAGTAAAAGCGGGGGTAAAAGGTGAATATCTCGCTAAGGTAATTCATGAAGAGGTAAGCCGGCGTAAGCAAGAACGCCAGAGATTGCGCCAGCAAATGAAGCAGGGAATCAAACAGCGCCAAGAAGATCGCAAGATGCTACGAGAAACACTGAAGGAGAAAAAAGAATCAGGAAAACCACAGAAGGGAAAGGCTCCTGGCAAAAGAGTTGAAAAACAAGAAAACGGTACGCCCAGAAACATTCGCCCCAATTCTAATAATGAAGGAAGAAACAAAAACATCGGAAAAGGGAGAAAAGGAACGACAGGCGGAAAATCTCGACGTTGAAGCTGGTAAAAAACGACATCAACAATGACAAAAAGCGGGAATATCACATATTCGTTATGAACGAATACGAATCAAATCCTATGGTTATTTTTATCGGACATCAAAAATAGATTTTTAGCATCATTCAGGTCGGCTGTTTTGTCTTTATCTGCCATATTTCTTATACTTTAATCAGATAACAGAGACGTTATTAACAGAGTCTTTAACGCAGAGTGTTTTCCGGGGGGATGAAAAATGGCACCTGTAAAAAAGAAATCCGCACACCAAGATCGCCGTGGCGCAGTTCTCATCATATCGATGATATTCGTGCTTATATTTTCTGCTTTAGCCGTCTCAATGGCCACTATGTCCG
>CBDURK010000194.1:0-6167 GCA_965369645.1 uncultured bacterium
AAATTTATGCGGCCGGCAGCGACACCATAAATATCGCCTTGATTGGTTGTGGTGGTCGGGGGACAGGTGCGGCATCGAATGCTCTATCTGTTAAGAATGGCCGTATCAGGCTGGTTGCAATGTCAGACGTATTTCCGAGTAAGCTTGAGAGAAGCTATAAGAGTCTTATGAAGAGACACGGCAATCAGATGGATGTGCCGAAGGACCGCCAGTTTCTTGGCTTCGACGGTTACAAAAAGGCGATGGACTGCCTTAACGCGGGTGATGTGGCAATCTTTGCGACGCCTCCGGCGTTCCGCTGGGTACATTTTGCGTATGCTATCAGGAAGGGCCTTAACGTTTTCATGGAAAAGCCTGTTACAGTTGACGGCCCGACTACCCGCAGGATGCTGAAACTTGCCGAAGAGTCGGAGCGGCGAAAATTAAAAGTAGGTGTTGGTCTTATGATTCGTCATTGCAGGGGCCGACAGGAGTTGAAACGGCGCATCGACGATGGTGAAATCGGCAATATCATCGCTATGCACGCCTATCGAATGGCCGGACGCGCATGCACAGTCGGGCCTAAACCCGATGGAATGAGTGAGGCGATGTACCAGATACAGCGGTTCCATGCCTTCCTGTGGGCCAGCGGCGGTATGTACAGCGATTACTACATTCACCAAATCGACGAGTGTTCGATGATGAAAGGCGCCTGGCCGGTCGAGGCACAGGCCCTTGGCGGACGCCATTACCGAGGCAATACCCTTGACCAGAACCTCGACACTTACTCTGTTGAATATACCTATCCGGACGGCACGAAGCTCTTTTATTACGGCCGGGCTATGGATGGTAGTAAAGGTGCTTTCTCCAGCTATGCCCTCGGCACTACAGGCTCAGCGGTTATCTCGACGAACAGCCATCATCCGGGCAAGGTTCGGACCTACAGAGGCCATAACATGAATAGAGAGAGCCTGATATGGCGAGTCCCGCAGCCCGAGCCGAGTCCTTATCAGCTCGAATGGGACGACCTTATTGCAGCTATTCGTAACGATGAGCCTTATAATGAGGCCAAACGCGGCGCTTTAGGAAGTATGGTTACCTCTATGGGTCGTATGGCGGCTCATACCGGCCAGGTCATCACCTTCGACGATATGCTCAACTGCAGGCACGAGTTTGCTCCCGATGTTGACAAGCTGACTATGGATTCTCCGGGACCGGTACGGCTGAATGCTGACGGCAAATATCCGCAACCGCAGCCGGGTATCCTCAAGGACAGAGAATACTAAGATTTAGTTTAGAAAAGAATTACCATAAAGATTTTCCGCTGGTTTCGGTTTTGCCGGGACCAGCGGTTGATTCATATAAAAATCTCAGCTTTGTAAGCAATATTAGTCTATTGAAGACAAAAAAGGAGATACTATGGCATATACGAATGAATCGAGCAAAGATGCCGGAACAACGCGGCGGGATTTTTTGAAAGCTTCGACAGTTGCGGCTTCGGCTGCCGTTACGGGCACGCTGGGCATTAGTAACAGCGTATATGCCGGGGGCAGCGATATTATTCGTGTAGGTATGATCGGTTGCGGCGGGCGAAATACGGGCGCTGCCGCTCAGGCGCTGACTGCGGATTCCGGTGCGAGATTAGTTGCGATGTGTGATATATTCATGGATCGGGTCAAAAATAAGCGCAGGATTTTGAAAGAACAGAAGGGCAGTCAGGTTATTGTCGATGACGATCATTGTTTTGCCGGTTTCGATGGTTACAAGCATGTGATTGAGTCGTCTGATGTGGTTGTAATTGCCAATGCGGCAAAGTTTCATCCGCTTCATGCCATGACTGCGATCAGGGCCGGTAAGCATGTTTTTGTAGAGAAGCCTCACGGTATCGACCCTGCTGGGATTAAGCTGCTGCAACGGGCGGCCAAACGGGCAAAGCGCAACGGATTGTGCCTGGTTTCCGGTTTGCACAGCCGGTATCACAAGGGATATGCTGAAACCGTAAAACGGATCCATGACGGCGCCATCGGTGATGTAATCGCTATCGAGGAGAACTTCCTCCGCGCCCCATACGTAATCATAGAGCGCCAAGCGGGGCTTTCGGAACTCCAGTGGCAATGCAGCACTCAATACCATTTTCGCTGGCTCTCCGGGGATGATGTACCCCAGTCGCTGGTGCACAATCTTGACCGTTCAAGCTGGGTAATGCACAATGAGGTCCCCGTGAAATGTCACGGTTTGGGCGGGCGTTCATCGATGACTGAGCCTATCTACGGTGATGTGTTCGACCACCATTCGGTGATTTACGAATATGAAAACGGGGTGCGTATATATGCATTCTGCCGGACGACAAATGGATGTTATAACGATTCTTCCAGCGTTGTGCTCGGCAGTAAAGGCAAGGCCTCTATTACAGGGTGCCGAATATGGGGTGAAACAGACTGGCGCTGGAAGGAAAGGTGCGATCCCTATCAGATAGAGCATGATGTACTATTTAAGGCGATTCGCTCGGGCAATCCTGTTAACAATGGCGGATACATGACTCGCAGCACAATGGTCGGTGTGATGGGACAAATTTCCTGCTATACAGGCAAGGAGGTTACCTGGGAGCAAATTAATAAATCTGATTTCTATTACCCTCCCAAGCCTGAGGATTGCCACGATGGAATGGAGCCGCCGTCTAAGGCGGGTGCTCATGGCAGCTACCCCGTGCCAAAACCAGGTTTTACAAAAATGATTTGAGGTTGAAGGTAGTTACAGCAGAAAAAATAAACAAATATTGTTTTTTTATATCATAAAAAGCCGTGGTGAACGTCTTTTCTATAAATGGCCGTTTACCTTTTTAGTGAAAAGTTTTGAGGAGACAGAATATGAGTAAGAGTCGTATATTGATGTGTATTGTCGCGGTGGCGGCATATTTGGTTAGCGCTATGCCTATAAACAGCATGGCAGCGGGAAAAAAGCCTCCGAAGCGATATACCGAGACCATTACGACAAAAGACGGCGAAAAGATGTCCTTTGACATGGTTCTCATACCCGGCGGCAGTTTTCTAATGGGCAGCCCAACCGATGAGGCTGGTCGTCTGGACCATGAAGGCCCTCAGCACAGGGTGCGCCTCGATGCCTTCTACCTTTGCCCGAAAGAGACCACCATTAAATTTTTTATGGCCTACTATCGCGAAACAGTCAGTGCGAAAAGAGACTTCATTGCGATCGAGGAAGCTAAAAAGGACAAAGAACAAAGCAAAGACGATGTTGATGTGATAACCGGTCCTACCCCTGTCTATGGAGATATGACGATGGGTTACGAAGATACGCACCCGGCCATAGGTATAACCTGGCACAACGCCATGACTTTTTGCAGGTGGCTGTCGAAAAAGACCGGGAAAAAATATCATTTACCGACAGAGGCCGAATGGGAATATGCCTGTCGAGCGGGCACCACTAACTTATTTAGCTCTGGGAATGATCCAAAAAAGCTTGCGGATTTTGTGTGGTATGAGGATACCGCCGACACTGAAACCAATCCGGTGGGCACGAAAAAACCCAATGCCTGGGGTATGTATGATATGTTAGGCAATGTTAGTGAGTGGGTTCACGATTTTTACAGTCCTACCGCTTATAAAGAAGCTGCTAAAAATAAGCCGGAGGTCAATCCGAAGGGACCTAAGACCGGCGAGGTACATGTAGCTCGTGGCGGGGACTATAGCTGCTCTGTAGAAAAGCTGCGTTGTGCGGCCAGAACCTTCGAGCTGGATTGGTGGCGTTCCGGTGATCCGCAGATTCCCAAGAGCATCTGGTGGCTACCGGAAATGGACTTTATAGGTTTCCGAGTGGCTTGTTCTATAGAAACGGACACCAAAAAATCACAGAAATAAGTGCTCTTTCGTACCCGATATCTGTCAGGATCGCAACGATCCTGATGTGGCGTAAATAGCCGAGATAACACTCTGCTCAGGCTACCGGTCTTCACGTCCTATAAATTGCATTCTCTATTAATTAGCAGGAAATGTATATTTCAAAGCTGCATGCACAATTTTTGCTCAAAACATTACCTCCTGAGTAAATATTTTTAGAACCAACCAAAAAAACAATCAACATTTTAAGCTTCAGAACCGCCTTCATATACGAAAAGACAAATCAGGTTGGCATAAAAACACTTTGGTTGTTAAGTCACCATTTTTATTAGTCGAAACTTTTTAGTGAAGGAGGTAATGATGAACACGAAACATTTCTTAACCGCGATTTTGTTATCACTAACCATCAATTGTATTTCTTTTGCAGACAGGCCGTTGGACAGAGGTGAGATTTTGCAAATCTTCGAAAAGCTAACAAGCCAGCCAAGAGATACCTGGATATCTGCAGGTACAATCGAGGCCAAGCATGAAGAATACAGGGCACCGAAAACAAGTGGAATAGCTGATATTGATTTTAAAATTGCCGAACAAATTAAAGAGTATCAAAGCAATCCAAACAAACGGGAATTAATCCAGGGATTACAAACAATGACGCTCGATGCCATTCCATTCAATGTTCGTTACGAGCTGTCCAACAAATACACAATGAATTCGAATGTGGAAGTAAGATTTGATGGGGACAGGTTCTACTGGGAAATAGACGTAAGCTCACGAACGGACTCAGTAACGCCTGGCGCAAGTTTAGCAGGCAATTTCATGACCGATCAGTTTGATTTGGATTGGAACACTCGACGTATATTTGCATGGGACGGCCAACAATACACAATGTATTGTTTACCCGCCAATCAAGAATTCACTGACACTATAGGTACAATGAAACGTTCCATTCACGGGCCTTTAACCGCCGGGGTCATTCCCTGGGGACATGGTTATTGCACGTACGAGAACCTTTCGGCGGCCGAAACCTCAGCAGAAGAGAAAGATGTCGATAACCAAACTCAGATACATATGACAATTACCAATTCAGACGGCTCAGAAATGGTCTTTGTAATGGACCCGGAAAAAGATTATGCAGTTATTTCATCTTCGATGAACGGTACTGATACTGTCACTTCCGCACAATACGGCAACTACCAATTAGTCTCAGGCCAATGGGTTCCAGCTAATATTTCGATAGAGCAATACGATGCCTGGAACAAACAACTGTTGGCTTACGACGTCTGGGTGCTTACTACGATTAGTGGTGAAACTCCCGCACCAGGGAGTTTTAACATCGAATACGAGGCTAACGCATTGATAGAGTATCGTTCCTATCTTACCGATAAACCTGCAATGTACAACTACTCACACACTGTTGATACGGACAAGCTCTTACTTGATAGATTATCTTTCGCAGCATCCGAAGGCACACAGTTACAAAACTGCGCAACGGCGGCATTAAAATATGCAGTTTCGCAGTCAGGTAAGGAAGTTACCGACCAGCAGCTTGGGCAATTAGTAAGTGGGCCGGATAAGACCACAAGTTTTGATACGATGAAAGAATTCGTACAGGGTCTGGGGCTCTATTGCCGAGCTGTTCAGTTCGATATTAAAGCGCTTCAAAAACTGGACGGATGTGAGGTAATCCTTCATATTCCGGAGAAGAAACATTTCATCGTACTTGGGGACATTGACGACAGGTATGTCAGCAGTATTGATTTAACAAACAATAAATTCTTCTATCGTACGGATGTCGCTTTTTTTGATATGGACTGGACTGAGGGGATTGCTCTTTTGATTTCCAATCAGCCCATCATAATACAAGGTAGTGTTACGGAGATTGACGATAACCGGCTTCAAAATATCATCGGAGGCACAGGCTATTCGTGCACCGACCTCATCCAGGAATACGATGTTTCGTATTGTGACGAATTTTTTGGAGAGTGCGGCAGTAGCTACCAGGTATGGTTTGAACGCTGGGGATGCGAATCCGCCACGAGCGGAAGCTGCAGCACTTCTTCTAAGCTCAGAAAGGCAAAAAAATACTGTTTCAATGACCCTTATGACCCATGGAGCTGCGACACAGGTAGTTGGAGTTTCTATTATACGCGGGCATGTGATTAACTGATGTTAAGATTGTAGCAAATCAAGCAGATGGAATGTATCTCCATCTGCTTTTTTATTGTCCATTCATGTTGACTATTCTCAAGTGCAGCCGTATAATAAAAGGGTATGAAACGAGAGGGCTTCACACTTATCGAACTGCTTGTAGTTATTGAGTTCATAGCCTAGATG
>CBDURK010000195.1:0-6160 GCA_965369645.1 uncultured bacterium
CCGATGATGAGCACTTCAGGAAGCATATCGAAATAATAAGATGACGAACTCTGTAAGATTTTGACCGTATCCTAAATTAGGTCTTTTCCTCTAAATCCCTCACAGGATATGCATGTGCACTACAGAAATGTACAGCGTTTGGGTATATTCAAAGTCAGGCGTAATATCAGGTATCTTGATTGCCGCGGAGATATTTCGCATCAAGTATATCTTTTTCACGGCCTGTTGATTCCTTATTTCTGATAAGGTTTTCTTTAGATAGGAAGGGGATTTTGATATCTTCGATTTCCACCTCTTGTTTGTCGTGATAGGCCTTTTTAAAAACAACCCCGTCGATTTTCGTGATTATATCGATTCTTCTGGGAGCTACACCAATTTGGAAAATGATACCTTCTTCACAGAAAGTTGTTTTTGTTATATCTGAAAGTGGTGCGCCGAATTGCGAAAGGGATCGGTAGATTTTTTCGGAATTTTCCGACGAAGCCTCAACCCATATATCAAAATCACCTGTGGCACGGGGATATCCATATACACCCATCGCATAAGCTCCGACAACAAGGAATCTAACCTTATTGTCTAATAAGATTTGTAACATTTCTTTGTAATCTTTGTTCAACATTTTGTTTGTCCTTTAATGACCATAATTCAGCGGTGAGTTGCCAGATAAAGCTGACCCTTTCCCGGGGTGATGCATCAACGTAGCAGTCGTCATGTTTGGTCATCTTTTTCAATATTGTATGATTTCTTATAACCTTCATAGTAATATTATATCACAACTTTAAAGGCGGGGTGGACAACAAAACGCACTTTTGCTATAATAAATCGTAGTTGATAATAGAACATTCACAAGTAAATAATCTATTAAAAGAGTGGGTCTGGCGACCGCCGGAGCGCCTTTGGCTCTCCGGAGGAAAGTCCGGGCAGGACAGGGCACGGTGGTGGCTAACGGCCACCCGGGGCAACCCGCGGGAAAGTGCCACAGAAAATACACAGCCGATCTTGAGTTCGCTTTGTGAGTTCGGGAGGCAATGGTGAAATGGTGCGGTAAGAGCGCACCGCGGCGATGGTGACATCGCCGGCAGGGTAAACCCCACCGCCTGCAAGACCAAGTGGCCGGTTACTCGGCCCGGGTATGAGCGGTTAAGCTTACCGCTCGACCGGCGGGTAGGTCGCTTCGGGCATCTGTTCAGAGTGCAGACTCAAATGGGTGCCGGAGAACCAACTGGCAACAGTTGGTCAAGATAAATGGTCGCCGTTCGCCGTTATCGGCGAAATACAGAACTCGGCTTATCGACCCGCTCTTTTTTTATTTTGATTTGTTGTGCTTCAATCATGTGCGCAAAAGCGCCCAGGCGGATTTTGACCGTAGCAATATCCCCTTTAACAAGTAATTGGATTTTGCCTTTGTCAAAATTAATGTGATCGAATTCAACACCGCCGACTTGGCTAAGTCTCGATGCAAGTACAGGGGAGCTGCCCAGTGAACGCAAAATCACATCGAATGTCTGGTTTATGAGCATCCTGCAAATATCAATCATTTTATTGCCCTGGTCGGGCGAATCCGGATCATCGCGAAGCTCATTCATGTCCTTGTGAAGATAATTTGAAACGATGCGCAGTATTTCAATTTTTCTGGCGTTATCACTCGTGTCGGGATCCGCAAATACTTCTTTTTCCAATTCAATTTCGCAGTCAAACCGAAGGCCCTGGTTGGGTTCGAGTTGAATACTTTTAGTCTTGTCATCGACAATGAAGAAATACTTACGAACCACATTCAGCTCATTTTCACTGAAAGTAACCATATTGAACCATGTTTGATACCCATCCTTGCTTTGTCCCATTGAGACAACGACGTTCTCGCTGTGGCTAATCATCTCAGCCGCTGCTAAGTCGGCTTGCGATTCATCATTATGCCTTTGAATCATAGGCACTGTGTTTTGAATGATGCTCTGCTTTACTGCTATCTGATCATAGGGGGTCGAAAGTCTCGCCTGACTGGAACGATGCCGGGCCTTCGTCCATGGGCTCACGGTCGAACAGCCCGCCTGCAAAGCGACCGCAGCCAAAGCGGCGAAGATATACACGTAAACCGTCCTGATTTGCTTTGAATCTATCCGTCCCATGACATCTTCCCTCTGGCCTTTCGTACATTCGGCGAACAAGGATTCACGAAACAAGCTTTCTTCTTTTAGACTTTTTTCGAATCAATCCACTTCATCATGTCACGCAGTTTTCGCCCGACCGTTTCCAGTTGACTGTCGTGGTCTTTTTCATACAGCGCATTGAAATTTTTAAGCCCTGACTTGTATTCATTGACCCATTCTTTGGCGAACTCACCGGATGTAATTTCCGACAGTATCTTTTTCATTTCGTCTTTAGTTTGTGGGGTGATGATTCTCGGCCCGCGGGTCAGGTCGCCGTATTCGGCGGTATTGGAGATGCTGTACCGCATATAGCTCATCCCGCCCTCATACATAAGGTCAACTATCAGTTTTACCTCGTGCATACATTCGAAATAAGCAATCTCCGGCTGATATCCTGCTTCCACGAGTGTTTCGAAGCTGGCTTTGATAAGCGCCGTCAGGCCGCCGCAAAGGACAACCTGCTCACCGAACAAATCCGTTTCGGTTTCTTCTTTGTACGTTGTTTCGATAATCCCGGCGCGGGCGCCCCCTATTCCATTCGCCCAGGCAAGAGCGATTTTTTTGGCGTCGCCGGTTGGGTCCTGCTCGACGGCTATAAGGTTCGGCACGCCTCCGCCTTTTTCGTACTCGCTGCGAACCAAATGCCCGGGTCCCTTCGGAGCAATCATCACAATGTTAACAGCCTCCGGCGGCACAATATACTTAAAGTGAATATTAAAGCCGTGACAAAAACCAAGCGTCTGGCCCGCCGCTAAATTGGGACCAATTGCATCGGCATAGACTTTAGCCTGAATCTCGTCCGGAAGAGTAACAATAATAAGCGTCGCACCTTCTATGGCCGTTTTTACATCGGTCGGATCGAAGCCGTGCTCTGTCGCCAGCTTAAAGTTGTCCGTACCTTCCAGCTCGGCCACAGCCACCTCTATCCCGCTGTCGCGAAGATTCAGACTGTGGGCATGACCCTGACTGCCGTAACCAATTACCGCTACTTTTTTACCTTTTAACGCGTCTATCGGAGCGTCTTTTTCGTAATAGATTGTTGCTGCCATAACGTAAATTCTCCTAACTCTTTCTGTATCGTAGGGATTATTATCCCTTTGAATCCTGTATTTGAGACTCTTGAAAAACCCAAAATCTGGTTCAATTTTGGTCAAACTGTGAGTCGTGTATTCAACCGCCGGATTTCGAACCTGCATATTATAGTAAAAGCTGCCGATTAGGCAAGGAATTTATAAGCGTTCCAGAACCGCGTTTGCATCCCGACTGTAGCCCCGTGAGATGCGAATTATGGTTCAATTTTTCCATATCGCGGCATCGCTATTGTTCCTGTTCTTGCGACGCTCTTAATCCCATAAGGCTTGCAGACGTTGATGAATGCTTCAATCTTGGCTTCAGGCCCGCTGATTTCGACCATTACAAACTTTTGGCCGATATCGACGACTTTGCCCCTAAACATTTCTACCAGCGATAAGATTTCAGAGCGTTTCTCAGGCGGCGCCGAAATGGCAATGAGCATCAGGTCGCGAGCTACCACCGGCTTGCCGACAAAATCCTGAACCTTGACAACCGGCACAATCCTGGCTAATTGTTTCCGAACCTGTTCGAGCACCCTGTCATCGCCGACAACAACAATCGTCATCCGGCTAAGCTGCGGGTCTTCGGTACGCCCGACAACCAGAGAATCAATATTATACGCCCGGGCCGCGAACATCCCCGCAACATGCGCCAGAACGCCCGGTTTATTTTCAACCAATGCACTTATTATATGCTTCATTTTTCACTCAACTTTCTTGAGATAAAATCAGATTAATCTTTCCAGAATATCAAGCCCGCTCATCTCGTCGATACTTTTGCCCGCCGGAACCATCGGCCAAACATTTTCTTCGCTCTCGACTCTAAAGTCAACAACGCAGGGCATCTTTTCGGCCAGCATTTGCTTTACCGCTTTGGGGACATCGGCTTTTTTATCGACGGTTATCCCGACCGCACCCAGGGCGCGTGCAACGGTTGCATAATCGGGATTGGACAGATAGCTCTTGGAATAACGCTTACCATAGAAAAGCTCCTGCCACTGTCGAACCATTCCCATATAACCATTGTTCAGGATGCAGACCTTGATTGGCAGCTTATGTTCGACCGCCGTAGAAAGCTCCGTCATCGTCATATTGAAACTGTGGTCGCCGTCAATATCAACAACTGTCATGTTGGGCTTAGCTATCTGTGCTCCTATCGCGGCCGGAAGACCGAAGCCCATAGTCCCGAGTCCCCCGGAGCTTATGAACTGTCTGGGCTTGACAAATTTGTAAAATTGAGCGGCCCACATCTGATTTTGACCGACACCCGTCGTTACGATTGCACTGTTTTTGGTCTGACGGCAAATCTCATCGATAACGAACTGAGGCTTAATCGTAGTTGAATTCTGGTCATACCGAAAGGCAAACTTCTCTTTCCACTCGGCAATTTTTTTGAACCATTTTTTTCTTTCTTGGTATTCAACTTCTTTCAGCAGTTCGACAAGGATGACTTTGGCGTCGCCCACGACAGGAATATCAACGACGACATTCTTCGATATGCTCGTAGGGTCAATATCGATATGAATTATCTTCGCGTTCGGAGCAAACGTTTCGATTTTGCCCGTAACCCGGTCGTCAAACCGCGCACCGACGGCAATAAGCAAGTCGCACTCCTGAACGGCATAATTGGCATACGCGGAGCCGTGCATTCCGAGCATGTCCAGAGATTCCGGTTTTCTCTGGTCGTAACTGCCCAATCCTAAAAGTGTCATTGTAACAGGCAGATGCGCTTTTTCAGCCAATTCTCCAAGCTCCTTGCTTGCGTTGGCTATTATAACTCCGCCGCCGACGTAAAGCACCGGCTGTTTGGATTTATTTATCGCCTTGGCGGCCGTAGATATCTGCTTTGCGTGTCCCTGGTTGCGAACCCGGTAACCGGGAAGTTTCAACTCCTTCGAGTCGTCTGTACTGTGCTTATTGACCGCAACATCAACGGGAAGATCAATAAGGACCGGGCCGGGCCTGCCGGTCGAGGCAATATGAAATGCCTCCCGAATCGTGCGGGCCAGGTTTTTGACGTCCTTGACGATGCAGTTGTATTTTGTAACAGGACGGGTAATACCGGTAATATCGGCCTCCTGGAACGCGTCATTTCCTATAAGCTCCGTGCGGACCTGTCCCGTCAGGGCCACCAGCGGCACCGAATCCATATTTGCCGTAGCAAGGCCGGTAACTAAGTTGCAGGCGCCGGGCCCGCTGGTTGCTAACATGACGCCTACTTTTCCACTGGCGCGGGCATACGCATCAGCCATATGGCATCCGCCCTGTTCGTGACGCGGAACTATGAAATTAATCGGCGCATCATATAACTTGTCGAACAAAGGCAGCACAACGCCGCCGGTATAGCCGAACATCGTATCGACACCCTGTTCGATGAGCGTATCGACGACGATTTGTGCGCCTGATTTAATGTTGGATTTACCGGCCGAACCGGCCGACTTGCGGGATTTGGACTTCATTTCTTTTTTCCTTTCCTGACAAACACCGCGGGCTGACATCTTCTACTCCGCTCACATGCGGACAAGATGAAACCCCTTCTGCTATTCCGGCGGCCCCGCACATTGCGGGAACCTTGAATTATGGCTTTGTGGACTCCTCCGGTGAACCAGTAGTTTCTGCTCGGAAACGACCGAATCATCCGAAGATTCTAAACCCAGCCATAATCCCGTAACCATCTCATACTGAGAAGTCTCAGGGTCGTATTTGCATGTTTTCACACAAATACGAAAGCATTATACATTAACCACACACCTCTGTCAATTATTTTCGGCGATTTGTACAGCCGCCAATAGAGATTTTTTTCAGCGCCGACAAAATACATTTTCACCCCTCGTGAACAAAAATAGTTGGCTAACAGTACTATTGCTGGTATAATAACGATGCTGATAAAATTTTTTGGAGATTTGTTATGTGTGAAAATTGCGGTTGCAGCGAAGCTAACAC
>CBDURK010000196.1:0-6153 GCA_965369645.1 uncultured bacterium
GTGGGGCAAGCATTTCAAATGATTATTGATTACTGATGATTGATTATTTGTGGATTCCTGTTTTCACAGGAATGACAGTTGTCGATTGAAATGTAGAAGAGGATTATTGTTGTATTTTTCCTTCGCGGTATTGAGTATAGGTTTCGCGCATTGCTACGTACGGTTCCAGTGATTCTGACTTGAATTCTTCGTACTCACCAATGTGGAATGAGCCATTATTAACCAGTCTTATACCCGATATAATATAGGAAGTTTCCCATGGCTGAACATATCGTACGGGATTGAGGAACATATCGCCGACCATGCCGAGCGAATCGCGAACATTCGATGGGCCGAATAAGGGCCAGACGATATAGAAACCGCCATCCATACCATGTACGCCAAGTGTCTGGCCCAAGTCCTCGAAGGTCGGCTCCAAACCGTACCGGTCTTTGGCGGGGTCACCGAAGCCAAGGATACCTTCGGTCGTATTTACCCAAAATCGGTGCAGTTCAGTACCAGCGGCCGGGCCTTTTCCCTGCAGGAGGCAGTTCACATAACGAACGGGGGTGCCTATATTCTGGAAGAAATGTCGTATGCCGATTCGAGCGGGTTCCGGAGCAACCGCCTTGTAGGTCTGGGCAACGGGCTTGAATATCCAAAAGTAAAGCGTGTCATTAACGCCGAACATTACTCGATTAAAGCCTTCCAGGGGATCGGCCACTGCGACTTCCTCGTCGTCAAGCTCCTCTTCCAGCAAATCAAATTCCTCATCGGTAAAAGATTCTTCGGCGGCGCCAATAATGCCGCCCTGCTCATTTGGTGAAGTCCCTGCGAAATTGTTAGAAGACGGGGACTTGTCGGAGACCGCACAGCCGGAAGTGACGACCAGAAGTATAACAACAGCCCAGGATTGTAGTTTCATTTTTTTTCCTGTTAACCAATATCTTTGATTCTTTTGATGCCATCATATAGTTATCGGCCGGGACTCTCAAACTCTTTACCAAAAGGTTTTACGAGAATCAGCATTTGCGGCAGGAGTGTAAGAGCGCCAAGCAGCGCCATCAACATGGCCAATCCTGTCAGCAGGCCGAAATAAACACTTGGAATGAAATTGGACATTGCCAGTATTGAAAAGCCAATAATAATAGTAATCGAGGTGTAATACATAGCATGGCCGATGCTTCGGTGGCATCGATGCATTGTATTTAGATAATTGCGGTCTTTGTCGAATTCATTTTTGAATCGGTGGATATAGTGTATGGTGTTATCGACGGCGATTCCTATGCTGATGGCCGCTATTGTTATGGTCATCATATCCAGAGGAATGTTCAGCCAGCCCATAACACCGAGCACGACTGTAACGGAAAGCACGTTGGGAAGCATTGCTATGAGGGCTATTTTCAACGACCTGAACAATACCAGAAACATCCCCATCAGCAACAGCACCGTAATGCCTAATGTCAGTATCTGCGAATCGAACAGACTTTGCAGCATGTTATTGTACAGGACCAACATGCCGGACAGATGGATATTTTCTTCGTTAATCTTCATCATGCCGATCAGGTCTTTTTTAATCCTGATGAGCAGCTCGTTGCGTTTCAGAGACTTCTCGGAATCTCTGACTCGCACCCAGAAGCGAACTTGATTATGCTCTACCGAAACATAGGGATTGATCAGCATGGTCTTGAATTTGTCCGGGGTTTCACTATAGAGCAAAGCAAGTTCAAAACTGTCCAGAGGCTTGCCGTTGTTTAACTTCTCCGTAATTGACAACAAGGTGGCCAACGATAATACCTTGCCCGTTTCGGGCAGGTTATCGAGATAATTGTGCACTTCCTTTACGCGTTCCATCTTTGCTGAGTTAAACCAATATTTCTCATCCGTCGCGGCCTCGTCATATTCGTCGAACTCGTCGAATTCATCAAACTCATCGAACTCATCCGACGCATTTTCCGTTTGGGCTGCCACAGTTTCGGCGGGTGCGGCTTGCGCATCTGTCTGCTCAAAATCTATTACGATATCCAGGGGGGTAGTACCGCCAAGCTGCTGATCAATTACTTTCATGCCCTGGTAAATCTCGGTGGTTTTGTGAAAATAATCGATAAAACTGTTTTCTACATTTAATCTCGATATACCAATAAGACTGCCAACAAGGAGCAGACCACTAATACCCACAATCAGCGCGCCGCGGCGTTCGGTAAATCTCGCCAAGATGGATGTTAATGAAAATCGCCATTCTTGTTTGTTGGGCGGTTTTTCCCTGGGCATCAGCATCAGCACGGTGGGAAAAAGCAGAAACGTTACTATAAGGGACACAATCAAACCGGCAATCATCATCCAGCCGAACATGATGACGGGCAGGATGTTACAAAGCACCAGTGACGCAAAACCGGCTATCGTAGTCAGCACCGCATATACACAAGGCTTTAGCTTGAACCGCACGGTATCGAAAATCAACTGACGAGTAGGGGCTTGAGGATTTTGGGCAAGCAGTTCGCGGAAACGTACAATCAGATGTATCACAATAGCCAGGGTGATAATCAACTGCAAAGAGATGAAATTGGATGATATGACCGTAACCTCCCAGCCAAACCATCCCAACAGCCCAATCATACAGACTACCGAAACCACGCAGCAGAGTATAGGCAGAAATATCCAGCGTTTTCTTTTGAAAATTATAAACAGCATAAGAACCAGAAAGAGCAGGACACCAAGCCCAAAAACTTTCAAATCTTTCTTAATGAATGTTATCATGTCATCCGCAACCATACCAACACCACCAAGAAACAACTCTGCATCCCGGCGATAGTATTCCATAATAGACCGTATTGCCATAATATTCTGATGGCGCCGTTGTCTTAACTGGTCTTTACGCTGCCGGCATTGCTTAACCAGGCTTCGCAGCTCAGTACGCTCTGCAGGAGTCAATGAACCGGTATCTTTTTTACGCCTCAGCTTGTTGCGTCGCTCCAACAAACCGCTGTAAACATCATCATCCGACAAATAGACCAGCAGAGCCGTAGTCTTTAAATCCGAGCTTATCAACAGATTCTGATATAAAGGGCTCCGACTAAGCTCGATTCCGGCCATCCGCATATCGGCGGCAAGTGATGCAAGAGTAGGCAGATCGCCCGTAAGCTCCTTGATTGAAACAGGCGGACTTTCCAGCAGAGGGACATCCAGAATGGAGAGCACCGAATCGACATCTTCCAAAGAGAGTAAATTGTCTCGGAGCTGACCTAAAGTGTTCAGGTTCTCAAGCGAGAACATGGCGCCTTTAGGATTATATGTCAGGATAAGAAAGCTGCGTTGCCCATAACGGGAGCTGATTATACGCGAGTATCGCAGGCTTTCGTCGTTTTCCAGAACTAACGTTTCAGCCGAGGCGTCCAGTCTGAAACGCCTGGCCTGGTAGCCGAGAAAGCCAACCACTATGAGCAGACAAAGAATGATAGCCTTAGGATATCTCAGGACCATTCGGTCGAAAAAAAATGATACCGCTGATTGATGTTTCGTCATAATACCGTGCCTGCTCAGCATATCAGGGATCAATCATTCGGAGGCTTCTCCAGGCGAGAAAGAAGTTCCTTAACAGTGCCGTGTCGAAGGATTTCATCGAATTGTGAGCGGTATGTCAGAAGAACGCTGACACCCTGTATCTCCACATCATATATCTTCCAGCTTTTTTTCACCTTTCGAAGCTTGTACAGGATGGCCACTTTTTTATCCTTGTATACCAGCTCCGTCGGGATGATATAAGTGCTCTTCTTTTTCTCAGTGGGTTTGAACGATATCTTTTCATCTTTGTAAAACGCGATTTTTTCCCAATACGACCTCTTAAGTCGCTCACTAAAAAGCCGAGTAAATTTCTCTCGTTGTGATGAGTCTAATTTAGGCCAGTGCTTTCTTCCCAATGAAAGCTTGGCCATCAGCGGGAATTCAAATATTGGAGTTATGATTTTATCGATTTTCTTCTCTTTGACTTTCTGGTCGATGTCTTTGTTCCGAAGGATCGAAATAACGGCGTTCCACTTTCCACTCAAGATTTCTCTTGGTTCATTCAGGCCATTCGGATCATTAGGGTCATTTTTATCGGCGCTGGCGACCTGAGTAACAACCATGAAAAGCAGACATGAACAAAATGTTATGAGCCAAAATCCGTTCCGGCTGACTTTACCCATTTGAAGTACTCCCTTTCTCTTTATAAGGCAAAACAACAAACAATATCCATTCGTTCATTAAGAATAGTTTATTCCGTGCTTTTGTCAATCTTCAAAAGGCACGCTGGCCGAATAATTCGGCGCTTCCTGGGTTATTTGTATATCATGTGGATGAGACTCGTGTACTGATGCAGAGCTTATACGAACGAAGCGGCTGCTTTTCATGAGTTGTTCGATATTTCGTGCTCCGCAATAACCCATACCGGCCCGCAGTCCACCAACGAGCTGATAGACAAAATCGCTGAGTGTCCCTCGATAGGGCACCCTTCCTTCAACGCCTTCGGGGACAAGCTTGCTTCTTTCAGTGGAGCTGCTTTGCCCGTATCTTTCGGCGGAGCCTTTGACCATAGCTCCTAAAGAGCCCATACCTCTGTATTCTTTGAACTGCCTTCCTTTATAGATAACGAGTTTTCCCGGGCTTTCTTTTAGGCCTGCAAATAACGAACCTATCATGACACAGGAGGCCCCGGCGGCAATCGCCTTGCTTATGTCACCCGACTGCCTGATTCCGCCGTCGGCAATAACGGGAATATTATGCTTTTGGCCCGCCTTTGCACAGTTTATAATAGCCGATACCTGAGGCATTCCCACTCCGGAAATCACCCTGGTAGTACAAATCGCTCCAGGGCCGATACCAACCTTTACAGCGTTGGCGCCGGCTTCAATCAAATCTTCGGCCGCCTTAGTAGTGGCTATATTACCGGCTATTACATCGATATCATATTGGTCTTTTATTTTCTTTACGGTGTCGATAACGTTCTGCGAATGTCCGTGGGCGGTATCGACAACTATAATATCTACATCGGCGTTTATCAGGGCCTCGATTCGCTCATACTCGTGAACGCTCACCGCAGCGCCGACACGCAGGCGGCCCCTCTGGTCCCTGGCTGCTATCGGATACTGCAGAACGCGGTCAATGTCCCTCATAGTAATCAATCCCACCAATTCACCATCGTCGTTAACCAGCAGCAGTTTTTCGATCTTATATTTCTGCAAAGTTTCTTTGGCCTGCTCAAGAGTAGTCCCGGCCGGGCCTGTAACAAGATTGTTCTTAGTCATTATAGAACTTATCTCGACGTCATAGTCTTTGAGAAATTTCAAGTCTCTGCGTGTTAGAATACCCACAAGCTTTTTGCCATCGACGATTGGAATGCCGGATACGTTCTGCTCTTTCATCAACTCCTGTGCTCTCCTGACAGGCTGGGGCGGCGTTAATGTCACCGGATCGATAATAACCCCATGCTCGGAGCGTTTGACCTTAGCAACTTCCCGCTGTTGCGCTTCAACGGAGAGGTTTTTATGAATTATGCCGATGCCGCCTTCCTGAGCCATCGCTATCGCCAATGCCGCCTCTGTTACGGTATCCATAGCAGCCGAGACAATCGGAATATTTATCGTAATATTGTTGGTCAATTGTGTACGTGTATCCGCCTGGCTCGGCACGAAATCGCTTTGTGCAGGTATCAACAGCACATCATCAAAGGTTATACCTTCAGCGACAATCTTACTCTTATCCATTTTTGACTCCAACAAGAAGTACCAGCCCCCGCGTCTGGCCGACGCATGCCGGGGCGGAAGACAATTCTCATTCCTGCACACTATTGAATACAGAGTATAATACTGCCTATCACGACCGTCAAACCTATTTTTTACCCCGGAGCCAACTTCTCAGAGTTGATACGAATCTTTACTCTGACTTACACTAAAGCCTTTAGTCTCTTGTCCATCCCAGGGGATTTTCTTTTACTTGTTAAATCGGCAATCTCATCAATTATGAATAAAAAAAGGGACCTGTACCGAAATTAGTACAAGCCCCGAATCGACTATAGCTATATTAAAAAACGCACTTTTTAATTACTATCTATAACCCTGCTTAAGGTGTCGGCTTATGGTGCGGGTGGATACAGTCGAATGTCATCGAAGTACATCATACCCGAACCGCCGGCAGTCG
>CBDURK010000197.1:0-6144 GCA_965369645.1 uncultured bacterium
AGGTAGCCGTTTTCTTCTGACAGGACAACTGCTGTTTTTTGACATTATAGACGACCGGGACGTCCCGAATTACAAAACCGGTTTCCTCAACGTCATCATCAATCTTTAATTCGGCTCGAATGTGAAACAGCTCACCCGAAAGACCTGAAAGCAAATTGTCCCCCGGCTTTAAGGTTTTGTTTTTCCATTGCCGCTTGCGCTTATGGAGTTTTTGAATTTCGCGTATTGGTTCAGCAAACATCCGAGGTCCTTCTTCGGTTGTTTGCAGTCTCAGTGTCACCGGAAACAGCATCATCTGGTTGAACGGCATATCGGGCATCGCTACACGACCCCAGGCAATCTGGATACGCCGGCCATCTTCTTTGGGGATGTTATTGAATGTCTGAGAGGCATAGAAGCAATTACCGGAATGGAAAGGGATTTGATCCGTCTGGCTATTGAACTTCTTGCCGTCAAAATCTCCAACCAGGTATTCCCCATTGCCGCCGTACAATACCCATTTTTTATTATTTTCATCTCCATCGACCGGCAGTTCAAACAATTCAGGGCACTCATGAAAGCACTCTATTTTGCTTTGGAACTCCCACGATTTCAAATCATCGGACGTGTAAAATCCCATCACCTTTTTATCCAGATACAGCGCCATCACCCACTGTCCGGTCGGTATATGCCAGATAACTTTTGGGTCCCGATTGCTTCCACTGATATGGCCCAGGATGGGGTTGCCCTCATAGACTTTCATGGTTCTGCCCCGGTCATTGCTGTAGGCTATAGATTGTGTGAAAGGCTGATCTTTTGACATTGGATTTGTTCCGCCGGCAGAAGTGTAAATACAAACGATTACCTTCTCATCGCCGCTCTGGAATCCCGCGGTATTATTTACATCAATCACCGCCGAGCCGGAAAAAATAGTCCCCAGGCTATCAGGGTGTATCGCATCTCTCAGTTCGGTCCAATGGACCATGTCTTTACTGACCGCTTGTCCCCATGTCATATTGCCCCACTTCCATCCGAATGGATTATGCTGATAAAACAAGTGATATTCACCATCATAATAGACCATGCCGTTGGAGTCATTGTTCCACCCGCGGCGGGAAGTAAAATGAAACTGCGGACGCAATTTTTCACGATAAAGATTTTTAGCTCTGAATGTATCCGCCTGATAGACAGAATCGAATCCCTTGCTGTTTTCAGGTTCTAACTTATCGATGCGCAGAACAGCTTTCTGATTTCTAAACTCGTCAATATCAAGAAACACCCAGAAATCAGGTTCATCAGAAGCCAGCTCAATCTCAAATTCCCGGACCACTCTGCCATCGATAATAAGACTTATAAGGTGTTTTTCTGCTCCGTTCTTGACCGGGAAGTTCAAATATTGTTTCTTCAGTAATAATTTTCGGCTCTTACCTCCTGTCATATTATTCTCCTGAGCGTTTACGTTGTTCAGACAAGTAAACATTGCTATAAAAATAACTAACAGCGGCTTTTTCATCATATAATCCTTCCCTAATTATTCGTCTTATCGCTTCATTTTCAAAACAGCCCTTGTATCCTACTCAGTTCTCTGTTTATGAATCCCGTTAGAAATCTTCCCTTTTCCCGATTGAGAATTCCTGTTTCTAACGGGATGAACCGAGATAGGGAAGATTCTCGATATTGAGCTTGTCACCGACTTCTTTTTGCAGGGTTTTCAGGCGCCTCCTTAATTGTCTTATCGTGCTGAAATAAGTCGGGTCATCGGCAAGATTTTTCATTTCCAGAGGGTCGGCCTTTAGATTGTAAAGGAGGGTTTTGCCGATTTTCGGATAGTATATCATTTTGTAGCCGTCAGCAGTAATCATTCTCTGCAGGTCGATATAACCGCCGTAAATGGCATCGTAACTGCTGTTGGTTTTGCCATTGATTAGAGGCAATAAGCTTTTGAACTGAACTTGCGGAGGCTTCTTCACACCGGCAAGCTCCAGCGTAGAAGGCATAATGTCCTGAAGGTAAATCGGTATAGAGAGCTTTTTGTTCTTAGGGATACCGGGGCCGTTGATCACCAGTGGCACTCTAACGCTGTGGTCGTACATATTCTGCTTTCCTATAAGACCATGATGACCAACCGCCAGTCCATGATCCGCTGTGAAGAATATATAAGTATTGTCGGCTTTTCCGGTCTTCTTCAGTGCTTTCAAAATTCGCCCGATCTGTGTATCCATGTGGGTAATTATCGCGTAGTATTCCCGGCGGTTCACTTTAACGGCATATCTACTGCGGGGGAATGGGGCGAGACGTTCATCTCTCTGCTTCCTGCCGAGGCCGATTGAATCCTTATACGGGTATTCCGGCAGGAAATTAGCGGGAACTCTCACTTTGTCCAATGGGTATTTGTCCACATATTCTTTCGGAGATTGTCTCGGGTCGTGTGGGGCGTTAAAAGCCAGATACATAAAGAACGGCTTTTCGCTTTTCGAAGCGTTTTCGAGAAACTCCAGCGAGTTGTCCGCGAGCACTTCGCTCCAGTGCTTGCCGCCTTTCCAGTAACCCTCATTTTTCTTGTCCCACGGTTTCCAGAGGTCTGGTATTCCCTCTATGGGCCGGTTGTATCCCATCGGTGTTTGATTGGGCATCCCGGGCCGAACATCTTTGACATAATCAAATATATCCTCGGGCTTGATACCTTTTACGTGCCACTTGCCGGTCATATAGGTATCATAGCCGGCCTGCTTCATATACTGCGACCAGAATCTGCCAGTTTCGGTTTCTTGCTTCAACTTCGGCTCAAACTCTCTTGCCATCCACAGGAATCGGCCGGTATTTAGCATTGTCCGGCTGGCCACACATATCGCGCCATGCCAGCCGCCCTGATTGTAAGTGTGCGTAAAAGTAACGCCGTTTCGAACAAGCCTGTCAAGATTCGGCGTTTCTACTTCATAATTGCCCAGAGAGCGAAGTGTGTCAAAACACTGGTCATCGGCAAAGATGAAAAGTATATTGGGCTTATTGTGTTCCATTGCTAAAGCCTGGATACCCGGCACAGATAAGGCGGCGAAGCTTACACCGGCAGCCTTTAAAAAACCGCGTCTTGTGCAAACGTTTTCACTCATAGTATGACCTCCAGAACAAACACCAATTGTTTCTCCAAATCATATTAAATCTGCATCTTTATGTACAGAAATAATCATTTGTTAGGCTCAAAGACAGTATAAACCTTTGAGAGGGAATCGAGCACGACCTTGCCTTCCCTGCGCAGATAACTGCCGCAGGCAACAAAATACCTTACCACTGAATCCGGATCATTCTTATCCGTCCCTTTCGGCCGAGTAACAGCAAACATGTACGCATCGGTGTCCCAACCGTCAATCACATTACAACTATTGCGATGCATCTTTCGTCCGTCCGCCCGCAGATTCAGATATACATCCGTAACCATTTCTCCCTCGATGAGACGAACTCCTATCGCATCGTTGGCTTTTAATCGTTCGATTTGCACCGCCGGTTCTTTATCACCAGAGTCTAATGGCAGCACGGCCGTGATGAACTTATTCTCTCGCCCGACCTTTTCAGGCGAAAAAGCTAAGTACGTTACCTCAGTATCAGGGTCGTGGTCTTTCAAACCTTTTTTATCGGTTACATTTATCTCTTCCGGAAACAATGGCAACACAACCGCCCTGGCATCTCCATTGGACAGTATTATCTTTCCGTCCTGTTTGTCTGCTCTGTCCTGATAATGCAGCAGCCATTCGAGCCTGCCCGATTCGTGGGTCCGCACATCATCGAATATCAGTATCGCACCACCAAGCCACAAAAAATGACGGTAATTACGCGAGAACTTCCAGGATGTCGGCCCGGTTGCATCTGCGAATACATATCTCAGCCCCTCTGTATCTATCAGCTTGTGTATCCGGCCGGACGTGACCGTGCCGCGGTCGCCGTTGCCACAGTCTTCAGGATTCTGTCCGTGACCATCAACAAGGATAACGTTGTGTGCTTTGCTTTGGCGGTAGTAGCTCGTATATTCCCGCCTGCTATATGAACAATTACCGGAATCGATAATCAGGGGCTTGCCCTTATGGAACAGTATAAAAGAGCCTGCGTCGGGATGCGCATGGTTCCAGGCAAAACTCGACTTTACCGCCAGCATCGTAGCATCATCCTGCCAGGAGGTGCGCAGGACCGCCCAGCCGATGTCCTGATACAGTATCGACCTCGTCAAATCATTCGGCAGGGATTCCCCTGTACGCAGCTCAGAATAAACCAGTCCCACAGGGTCATTCAGCCCCGAATCGGTTCGGCTTAAATACCAGTAATATTCCGGCGCATCATAGCCGTTGGCAAGCAGCATTCGTACAGTCCTTGCTCCCGTTGAGCCCAGACTGCTATCTCCGAAATTCACCGACATTATCGATTCAGAAGCCGGATAGCACGTGTGAATAAAAAAATCTCCCACTTTCTCCAGCAACGGGATATCAGGGGCCGATGATTTGCCGAACACATTCGTAAAGGCCAGCCGAAACAACAGATACTCTGACAACGCATAATTGGCATAACTAACACTCTCGTAAAAAGCCCCTTTCTCATCGAAATTGGCCGTCTTGTTTTGCAGGACATTTCCTTTATAATTAAAAAACTCAGGAAAGGCCTGCGAAACACGCTGAACCCACACGGGCGCCTGTGGCACATCATCCTGCAGCGACAAAGCCGCAAGGGCCGCCATCGATACACATACACTCCACCAGTTATGTCCCATCGAATCCAGTGCATGAATACGTTTTTCACCCAGAATCCAATCGTCCAACGTAGGTTTGATACCGAGCCTGACCATTGAGCCGGCTATTTTCTTCCTCTCCTGCTCAGAGAGAAAATCATAAATGCTGTCATACCCCAGAGCATAACCATAGCAGAACCTGGCTGTATTCAACTCCGAATGCCACGGTGGGTCTCGATGCGCATCACCTGCCCATCTGTTTAAAGTCCCGTAGTGGATAAGTGCATCTCTGAGTTTCTTAGCATATCGTTTTTCCCCGGTCATTCGATAAGCCAGCCCGAGAGTACCCGCCATATCGACAATCTGGCTACTTGGCCGGCCGTAGTTGCCGTGCTGTCCGGAACCGCCCTCGGCATATTCCTTAGAAACAAGCTCCGCCTCAAGCAGTCTATCCGCTCGCCCGAGAAGCTTGCCCCAGGCTTCTCTGAAAAGTTTCTCTTCGTCAATGCGCTTGCTCAAACGCTCCAGTTTTTCAGCGGTGAACAGAAGCATCGGACGTGATAATTTCCGCGTTTGCCTGGACAACGCAGCTCCACTATCAGAATGAGCATTTTGGGCAAAAGAAGCGGTACCTAAACAAATAATAAGTATCGCACATAATAAAGCAGTGGTTTTGCCTGGTAAAGATGATGTTGGAAATGTCATTGCAATCCTCCTATAGATTCATCGAGTTTATAGAAAATCTTAGCAAGTCAGATTTATCGATACAAAGTCGCCGTCATACTTAACTGTTCCAATGTTCGTCTATTACCCGCTGGATATGAGGGTATCTGTCATCAGTTTCATTGTGCTTCTTTCTTAATCGCAGCAACTCGGTCTTCAGCTCTTTTACTACGGCGGCATATTTAGACTGACCGTACAGATTGTTCTTTTCATGTGGGTCATTTTTCATATCATACAGTTCCCAGCCGGGCCGGGTTGGTTTCGGGCCGCCTTTTTTATAGTTTTGACCATAGAAAAATCTCAATTTGTATTCTTTTGTCCGAACACCGAAATGCGCGGGATTGTCGTGGTGCGCCATGTGCATCCAGTAGCGGTAATAAGTGGACCTGGGCCAGTCGGCAGGTGTTTTGCCCTGCAGCAGCGGAACGAAACTTCGCCCCTGCATGTAGCGGGGAATCTTAACTCCCGCCAGCCCCAGTATCGTAGGTGCAAAGTCGGTGTTATTGATAATCTCATCTGTGCGAGTCCCCGGCTTAATCACCTCAGGATATCTTACAAGAAACGGCATCCGCATCGATTCTTCATACATCCAGCGTTTGTCGATATAGTCATGCTCACCGAGCATCATACCCTGATCGGACGTATAAATAATTATGGTATTGTCTATCTGTACGCTGTCATCGAGATACTTAAATAGCCGACCCAAATTATCATCCCCTCCACGAACACAC
>CBDURK010000198.1:0-6119 GCA_965369645.1 uncultured bacterium
GTTCACGTTTTTATACAAAGGCGTCGAAATACGTCCCGGCGTCAAAGATAACAGATGGCATAAATAATCAGATGCAGTTATTAATTTGACTGCTGAGGGTTATAAGATATAATGATTACAGTTCACTAGGGGTGGCTTTGTTGGAAAGCAAGCCTGAGAAAAAACCCTTTGAACCTGAACAGGATTATCACGAATTTGATGAGATGCCTGCGTAGGAAAGTGATTGACTGATATTGGAATATAATATTATAAAGTGAATCGCTTCGAGAGTGGGAGCGATTTTTTGTTTTTAACGGGGAACATACAATAATGGCTACACAATTACAAATCGCGCGAACAGGAGCGATTAGCGACGAAGTCAAATTCATTGCTGAGGCAGAAAATGTTGATGTTGAGCTTATTCGCGATGAGCTTGCCGCCGGTCGTTTGGTAATACCGGCAAACAAGCTGCATCTCAAAGCTAATCTTAAGGCCTGCGGCATAGGCCGATTACTTTCTACAAAAGTAAATGCAAATATCGGGACGAGCAGTATTCGCAGTTCGGTGGAAGGTGAAATCGAAAAGATGAAAGCGGCACTGGATGCCGGCGCCGACGCGATGATGGATTTGAGTACCGGCGGCGACCTTGACAAAATACGCGAGAAACTGCTGGCAGAGTGCCCGGTACCGTTCGGAACGGTCCCAATCTATGAAATGATAAAGGACAGAAACGTAGAGGATATCAACGGCAAAATAATTCTGGATGCAATTGAAAAACAGGCCAAACAGGGTGTAGATTTTTTCACGATTCATGCCGGCGTTTTAAAAGAGCATCTGCCTTTAATTGAGAATCGCATTGCGGGTATCGTCAGCCGGGGCGGAGCGCTGCTTGCCAAATGGATGCTTTATCACAACAAACAAAATCCCTTTTATGAAATGTTCGATGATTTGTGCGCGATATTGGCCGAATACGATGTTTGTTTTTCTCTGGGCGATGGTTTGCGGCCGGGCGCAATCGCCGACGCTACCGACGATGCACAAATAGCGGAGTTAAAAACCCTTGGCGAACTTACTTCCAGGGCGTTGGAAAAGGGCTGTCAGGTGATGGTCGAAGGCCCGGGCCACGTTCCGTTTGACCAGATACAATACAATATGGAAATCCAGCATGAGATTTGTCATGGCGCTCCGTTTTATGTCCTTGGCCCGCTGGTAACCGACATTGCGCCTGGCTACGACCATATTACATCGGCAATCGGCGGGACTGCCGCTGCTTTTTACGGCGCATCGTTTTTATGCTATGTTACGCCCAGAGAGCATCTGGGTCTGCCCGATGTGGATGATGTTCGAGCGGGTGTTATTGCGGCAAAGATATCCGCTCATGCCGGTGATGTTGCCCGCGGCCTTAAAGGCGTCGCCGAGAGGGACAAAAGGTTGAGCATCGCGCGAACAAGTCTTGATTGGGAAACTCACTTAGCCGAATCACTCGACCCGCAAACCGCCGAAAGAATGCACAAGCAGGCATGTAAAGAAATTGGTGAAGAGGAATTACCATCCGCCGATTACTGCTCGATGTGCGGCAAGGCCTGGTGCAGCGTCAGGATAAATAAAGAAATCCGAGATGCGATAAAACACAGCGGCTCCGCAAAGGTATAAATTTACTTACACGGATTTCGCAAGTAGTGGGTGGCAAATGGAATTGAACTTGATAGTATTAAGCCTATGGAGTCCATTCAAACCAGTCTTTCTTAGCAGATGCGGGAGAACCCAATGGGTGAAACACGCAAGGATGCTCTGAGGCTCAATTTTGACCGTAAATTGAAGCTGCTTTTAATATTAACGGTTCCGATTTTTATCTTCTCTGCCCTGATCTTTACTCAGAAAACTCACGGAGCAAACCGCAAAAACAGCATGGATGCCCAAATGAGCGCCAAATACGAAGCAGCAGCGCCGTTGAATCACACCGTCAAAATCCTAAGATCAGGCAGCGTCCTGAAGCTCGACTACGAACTCATCGGCACCGATGGAAAAAAGTATAATCTCTGGGATATACATGATAAAAGCAAACCAGCTTTCTCAATCTATCAGGACAATGTCAAGGTAGGCGGCGGCACATTCGAGTTCGGCTGAGGCGGCTCATGGTGTTCGTACTCGTGGCGAGTACCCTATAACGTGTCCGGCGAATTACAAATCGTAGTCTCTGCCGACCTCGGCCGGTTCGGCCCCACAGACGGCAAACCCGTCACATATCATTTTAATCCCCTCTATCACGCCCATGGCTTTATCCCGTGGCTGTTCTTAACTTTGGCATTTGTCGCACTCAAAGAAAATCGGACTCCACAAGCTGCATGGATACTCGCACCAATCGCATTGTTGGCAACTGTCTATTCGGTAGTCATGAACATATTGCAGATGGACTCCGGAGGCACTGTCCAGTTAAATGTAATATTTACTATTATGGTCCTTGGCTTTTCAATGATCTGGCTACTTGCTGAACGCATCGGAAATCGAAACCGCTTTGTCACCTTCCTGCTCGCAACCCTGACCTATTTCGGCTTCCTCGGAGTAAACCTTCTTAGTAGTGGATTTGGTAAAAATATAATTGCAATTGCGTCTCTTGCAGCAGTTTCGATTCCGGCTATTATATTAGCCTTTGTGTTTGCCACACTGTACTCCAGAAATTCCTTCAACACCGCCCGATTTATCATATATATCGGAGCCGCTCTATTTAGCGTATCGCTGATCATTTTTGCGTCAATCATGTCAATACTCTACACGAATCCGATTAATACATGGATTGTCGATTTGCTTACCGTCTCTTTCTTTAGCAGCCTGATATACTATGTTGGCCTTCTGCCGTTTTTGATCCTGCTGTTCTCAAATCCCTTCTGGCGAAAACGCTTTGAAGCCGTTTTGGGAATACCGACAAAAATCCCCATTGAACCGCCGACTCCAATCAATACACATAACAATTCCGCATAATCGAATATAATGGCATGTTCATAAATTTGTATGGTGGCACTTGCACATTATATTTGTTAAATACTAAATGCACTTTACGAGGTTTTCTTAGCTTAAAACACGCATCCGGTTATCCGACCATGGAACATTTGCTCAATGTCACACTTAAATTGCAGGCCATGTTTTGCGGCATTTTGCAAAGTGGATAGACTGAGATTATGTTTTCATTGAATCCAATTCGATAAGAGCTATCGGAAAAAAGATGAAAATCGGCAGCCAGGCATAAAATCCAATTTGATAAAAGTTGCTGATATTAGCCTCCGGAGCCAGCATTTTACAGATAAAGGTTACGATAAAACACCCACCTACCATAGCGAAGCTAATCGTAACCGCCGACTTCATCGCCTTCGGGTCACGACAAACCAAAATGGGCAGGCATACCATAAGCATTACCAGGTTGATAATCGGTTCGGTTACACGAAAGTGCTTCTGGCTGTAAAGCTCACGCGCATCCTTGATTTTTCCCTGTTCCGCCTGTTTTACGAGGTCGGACAACTGCTTCCAGCTCAGCAATGTTTTGTGTTCGGATTTGAGCCTGATAGGAATCTCACTGGGAGTGATGTCGCTGGGATAAAAAGCTATCGGCTGGACACCTTTTATGGAGTCTATTTCGAAAAATCGCCCATTAATTAAATCCCACCCTTTGGCTTTGCTATTGTAAACCGCTTTTTCGGCATCTATCCGGCCGGTTACTTTCCATATATACGAATCAGCTTCCTTATGTCTTGTGACGATGGTGGGGGCAAATAGTGTTGACGTTCCTACATCAAATCTTCCAGAGCAGATTAGTGAGCCGTTCCCGTCGTTGATAAACTTGATAGTATAGATTTCCTGGCCTGGAATATCATCGTGACTGCGTACGAGTTGATCTGCAAGTGACGGTATTACAAATTCCTGGTCAATTACCAGCACGCCGGTCAGCAGCAATGCGAGAATAACTATCGGTGCAATAACTCGCTTCAAGCTAACGCCGGATGCCATCACGGCTACCAGCTCATTGGAATGTACCATCTTGCTGAATGAAAAGGAGGCCGCGACAACGGTTATCATTCCAGCGAATTCACGAAAGTATAGTGTGCAGTTCAGAGCGTAAAATACCAATATGTTTTTCATGACAGCCATGGCGCTAAGATCGGAGTGCTCGGTAAATTCGTCGAGATTTACGAACAAATCAATAATCATTCGCAAACCTATCAGAACGCAAAAGGCAATTGCATAGCCGATCAGAAAATTCTTTGCAACATATTTGTCCAATATCTTCATATTTTGTATTCTATGAGTTGTGAACTACGAACAATTTTAGAGGCTCCCTTTAGTTTTTCATTAGCCAGCCATATATCACAACAGCCAACAAAGACAAAAATGCCAACCCACCCCACATCAAGGTTATGCCTGAAATATTTTGTGAGCCGAGGTTTACGGTTATGTGTTTGCCGCTCATTATGCAGACTATCAGTACTGCGGCGGGTAAACAACTTGCGCCAAAAGCGCTGAGCAGATGTCCGCCTTTCTTTATTATGCCCAGACCGATACCGATCATAATCATTGAAACACAGCCTATTCCGAACACCAGTCGTGAGTGTGTTTCGGCTTTTATCTGCACAAAGGTCTTTTGGATTGTTCTTCGAAGTTCGTTTTGCAATTTTGAAAGTTCCAGGCTTGGCTCAATTCCTGATAATGGAGTAGCAAGCATTTCGGCCTGTAATGATAATGATTCGCCGTTTTCAGTTCTGAATTTATTTGCTATGGTCTCTACGGCCTGTGGCAGTACCAAGCCACGTATGATATCACGCCCCCTTATTGTCCCTGAGCCTTCTTCTCTTGCGCTATAGATGTCCATCGTTAAAGTCGGCGCCAGCTTATCACCCTCGATATGCAGCGAAGCCCTTTCGCATCTTAAAGTGCGCAAAACCTGCTTAGTGTCCGTATCGTATTCGATGACCTTAACATTGTCGGACAACTCAACTTCTTCTTCGTCTTTTACATTGCATTGACGGGCAGTAAATCTGACAGATTTTGTGCTGCCGAGCAGTTCATAGAAGTTGTTGGTGCTGCCGGCTATTCTGGTATTAATGTCCCTTGCCAAGAGCTCTGTAATCAGTTGTGCAAAAGTATCGCGCGCCAATTTAGCAATCGGTTTAAACTGCATCAGGTCTGCCTGGATTCTTTTCATTTCATCGATTTTTTTGAACTTAATATCATCACCCAACAGCGACCCGAACTCCTTTGTCAACGTCAGCGACTCGGCGCCTCCCTCGTCCACGTCACCCATCTGGTGAGCTTTGTATGCAGTTATTTGCACTTCATTGAATATGCCGCGCGAGAAGAAATTGACTTTTGCACCTTCAGAGGTGATAATCGTTCCAATCCCGTCATCTTTTAATTCAACGGAAACCACACCGTAAAGCGTATCGTGTTCCAGGTCGGCCTGGTCGGCGTAAATCAGGTACCCGCTGTCCGGCAGAGAGTAATATCTGTTCCGCTGGATATTTCGGAAAAGTATTTGTTTTGCATTGTTCTTGAGGGAATTTTCAGCTAAGTGTACGAAGGCCGGCATTACATGAAAGCTTAAAAGCAGATTTGCAACCGCTACCATAACCGCTAAAGCCAGGCCCGGATAAACCATCGTTTGCAGGCTTATACCGCTTGCTCTGCAGGCGTCAAGCTCATTATCTCCGGCAAATCGTCCATAAACCAGGGCCCCGGCGAATAACGCCGCCATCGGAAGAACAAACGTCAGAGTTATCGGCAGGAAGTAACCTATGAGGTGGATTACCTGTCGAGGTCCTACGCCATATTCCTGGACCGGCCTAAGGATAATGCCTAAGCTCAGGATTAGTGTCAGCGCCACTGCCGCTAAAACAAAAACTCTGAAAAGCTCTTTAAATATGTATCTGTGTAATGTAAAGACCATTTCTAAGTATTTACTCGTGCCTTCTCTCTTCGGCTGTTAGTTATTATTTGCTAAATACTATTAACCAAACAGAGTTTTGCAACAAAATTCTCTATAAGTTGTTTTAGAAGCTGTTTCAAAACTCAATTTCCGCTACAAACGGCTGCAATTTCCTCTCGCGGCGTTGTCGGCACAAAATTCGTCCTCGACGTAGCTTTGGCTACGCCTG
>CBDURK010000199.1:0-6112 GCA_965369645.1 uncultured bacterium
AGGAAAAAGGGATTAGCCCAGACGATATCTTCTATGACGAATTCTAATGATAAGCGCCGGATAGATGCTTCCTTAAAGGGCCAGGCTAAATGAAGCTCGAAGAGATTTATCAGCCAATTGCAGGTGACCTCAAAGCGATGGAAAGTATTTTAGAGGCCTCTGTTAAGGAATCAAAAAACCAGTCAATTCAAGCAATGAGCGCCTCTCTGCTGAAATCCGGGGGGAAAAAGCTCAGGCCCGCCCTCGTGATTCTTTCGGAAAAAGCGGCTTCCGCAGGTAAAAATAATAGTTGTAACCACGATGAACTTATCATGCTGGCAAGTGCTGTGGAATTAATACACATAGCTTCTTTGATTCACGATGATGTTCTTGATGGGGCGACTATGCGTCGCAGTAAGCCCAGTATTAATGCCGAACTTGGAGATGATATCTCTATTATATTCGGTGATTACATCTACTCCAAGGCTTTTGGCCTGATAGGCAAGTGCAGAAATCCGGATGTTTTTGATTGTATATCCCAGGCAATACACGCGATGTGTGAAGGAGAGTTGATTCAGGTTTACCAGAGGGGTAATTTGAATTTATCTAAAGATCACTATATTACCATCGTAAGAAAAAAAACAGCCTCTTTACTCGCAGCCTGTTGCCATGCAGGGAGCATTTTAGGCAATCATAACCAGACTGTTCAGACAACATTAAAGGGATTTGGGCTGAACTTCGGTATAGCCTTTCAAATTATAGATGATTGTAAAGATTTAATCAGTGAGGAGCATGCCCTTGGCAAGCATCCTGGTCAGGATATGGTTGCCGGCGATATGACTTTGCCTTTGCTGGACCTGCTTGATGCTGTCGGCCAAACGGAAAGACAAGAAATAAAAAGGATGTTTGAGTCTAAAATAGATAAAAGCAGACTTGAAAAAATAAGAAGGATGTATATTAATTCAAATGCCCTAAGCATGACCCGGCAAACAACCCTTTATTATATCAATCAGGCAAAATGTAAACTCAATGAACTTGAGAACTCGGATTATAAGAGAAGTTTGAATTATCTGATTGATTATATCATACCCGGTAAACTGTTTAATTCTGTGAGATGAATTATAGCAAATACGAAGTATCGTCACAGCATTTAAATATCTGCCTCTAAGACAACCTTGGCTGATATGACGTGTGTCAGTATTAGTCCTTATGGGAAATTTCATTAATAATACTATGTCATATTTTGCGATTATTATTCAACCAGTTTGGCATTGCGAAGCAAATCGGGAACATTGGCGATACCCAGGCCGGGTCCTGCAGGAACATTAATTGCACCGTTTTTCAACCGAAGAGGAGGATCGTACAAGGGGCCTGTTCGAGAAATATCACCCTTGTATTCCTGGAAACTTCCGATGTTCGGCGTACAGGAAGCGAAGTGAAGCACATCAACATATCCGACGCCGCCACCGGACATGTGGGGTATAACGGACAAGCCCGCCTCTGCGGCCATGCGCGCCACGCGGGTTGCGCGAATGTATCCTCCATAATAGTGAAGGTCCGGCTGGACGACTTGCACAGCATTGTTTTGGACCATCCATCGAAAACGGCGCATGCTGGCTTCCTGCTCTCCACCGGATATCGGAATTGAAAGTGCGTCGGCAACGCGTTTGGTTTCCTCAAGGTGGTCGAACGGACAGGGCTCTTCGAACATATTGATACCATAGTCCTGCATGAGTTTGCCCATCTCAATAGCTTTACGCCAGTCATAGGAACTATTCGAGTCAGCGAAGATGGTAATTTTGTCACCGAGTGTTTTGCGGACTATTCGAATCAAACCCTCCGAACGTCCGGGTATGGAATCTGCGTTATTGCTCATACGCCCGCCAACTTTAAATTTTATGGCCTTGGCGCCGGTACGCTCTATATGCTCAGCCAGAATAGCGACTTCCTGCTCCGGTGTGGTATTGCGATTGCCGCTGGCAACGTAGATAGGAATTTCTCGACGTAACACACCGCCCAGCAGTTCTCCAATCGGTTTATTCTCGATTCGTCCGAGTAAATCAAGCAGGCTGAACTCCACCCATGCAACGCAGCACCACAGGGCCAGACCCGACAGCTTGTAATTGCTGCGATATGCATACACTCCATCGATGAGTGAATCGAGATCGCGGGCGTCTTTGCCTATGAAGTAAGGGATAACCAACTGTTGCAAAATCGGGTAGAGATATGCGGCGCGACTATTGGTTATGGCAACACCGACGGCACCATCAGTGCTTCTGGTGCGAACAAAAAAGTTTTTATCTCTGCGCAGCAACTCAATGGAAGCGATTTTAACTGGCGATGTAATGGATTCGGCTTTCAATACCGGAGCTGAGGCAGCTTTGTCCAGTTGAGCAATACTTGTTTTGCGGGTCTCGGCGGAAGACAGGCAGCCCTGTGCTGCTGTCAATATTCCGGCTCCGATACTCGACTTGATAAAACCACGACGATTGAACTTCATTCTGAGTCTCCTGAAGAATGGTTAACTTGCACGGTTATATTTATCGTTACTGCTAATGTTTGAATCAGTCATAGAAAACAGGATACATTGCCAAGATGTTCTATCTGGATATTTCATTACGCAGCCATTCGATACTCTGCTCAATCTTGCCGGGTGCTGCTTCGCATTCTATTGAGAGAACACCATCCCAGTTGATTTCCTTTAGCAGTTCGATGCAGCCGGCAATATTTTCGGCATTGACTCCTTCACCAATACCGACCACAGAACAAGCAATTCCTGTTTGCCCTCCTTTTACAGCCTTTGCAAGCTCTTCACTGACATCCTTTATATGGCAATGTGAAACCTTGTCCCGGAACCGCTTCAGGAACTTTACCGGGTCTTGCCCTGCGATGAAGGTGTTGCCAGTATCAAAGTTCATCCTCAGATAGGGCGAGTCGAAAAGGCTCAGGATTTGCTCCATAGTATCCGGATTGGTCGTATAAGGACCGTGCGGCTCAACATTGATGATAATGTCATATTTCTCGGCCCACTCCAGCACTACACGATAGTATTGCTTTATGAGAGTCATTACTTCATCATCGGTGTATCCCTGTGGTTTGCGGCCGCCGTCGGTAGTATCCACGCATGGGCATCCAATTGCTTTGGCGAACTGAATAGCTCGAATAGTGTAGCCGATACCGCGGGACTGACCTTCTGGAAACGACATCGGATAGGCCGCGTCAAGTTGTGATGTTTTCAATCCCATCGAGTCCAAATATTCCTTGAGCTTGAGCGGATCTGAATGAAGTGGTATGTGGGGATTATACCCCAATGCCTGAATAAAATAGTCCCCATCGATCGTGCCGAATTCTACATACTCCAGATTATGGTCTTTTGCGATCTGGCAAGGGACATCATACGAAACGTCAAAGTGACGCCAATTATCTACATGCATTCCTAACTTTAACATGATTTTGCTCCTAATTAGTCTCCTTTAAGCTATGTTTCCCTAGCTTCGAAGTCATAATAATACCTAAATCACCGCCCGAATTCCACAACCAATTTTGCTTTGTTTTTTACACAGCAAACCTCTCTTGTCCCGTCCTTGCCCTTATGTAATTTATTTGATATATTAAGAACGTTAAGTAGGCTAATGAGTAATATTTTTTTACTGAAGGTTATTTTCGATGTAAATTTAGTGTTATGAACATAATTGCTGAAAGTCGAATGGAGGTGGAAATTATATGTTATTAAGTCAATCTTTTAGAACTATCTTATTGTTATCTGCGATTTTTATGAGATTGGATGTCACTATCGCCCGGGAAGTAACATACGCCGAACGTTTGGGTTGGCCTTCGGGCACAAAAGTGGTGATTTTCCATGTGGACGACGTAGGTATGTCACATAATTCCAACATGGGGGCAATCAAATCTGTTGAAGATGGTATCGCCACCTCGTTGAGCATTATGATGCCGTGCCCCTGGGTACCGGAATATGCGGCCCATCTCAAGGCGCATCCAAACACAGACGCCGGGGTTCATCTTACACTTACGGCGGAATGGAAGAATTATAGATGGGGGCCTGTTATCGGCAAACCGGCGGTGCCGGGGCTGGTGGACCCAGGCGGTTACTTATGGAAAAATGTTCCCGATGTTGTCGCTCATGCTACCGCCGATGAATTCGAAACTGAGATTCGTGCCCAAATCGACAAGGCCCTGTCTATGGGGATTGAACCTACCCATATTGATTCACACATGGGAACATGTTTCGTCCCGCAATTTATCGACCGCTATGTAAAAGTGGGTATTGAAAAGAAGATACCAATTCTCATATTTGGAGGGCATATGCAGCATATTGGTGATGAAGTAGGCCCTCTTAGACCACTGGTAAATTCTATCGCAGAAAAGGTATGGAAGGCCGGACTTCCGGTTATCGATGATCTTGTAACTCAACCAACAAGAGCAAAGGATTATGAAGAGAAAAAAACCGAGTTAATTAAATTGCTGCGTGAGATGAAACCGGGCATAACCCAGATTATTGTACACTGTACTGTCCAAACGGAGGTATTCTCACACATTTCCGGCTCGGGTGCGAATCGCGAGGCCGAGCTTCGTTTATTAACCGATCCTGATATAAAAAAGTTCATCGAGAGCGAAGGAATCATCCTGACTACCTGGCGCGAATTAAAAAAGCGGCGATAAACTAACGACTTGCCGCGCCAATCATAGTTCTGGCTACATCCTGCAGCGGGACGATTTTCTGAGCTGCTCCACGGTCTATGGCTTCCTTTGGCATACCGAAAACAATACATGATGCTTCGTCCTGTGCTATGGTAAAGGCGCCGTTTTGACGCATATTCAAAAGACCGCTTGCGCCGTCATTTCCCATTCCGGTTAGAATCGCTCCAACAGCATTGGCGCCAGCGTACTTTGCGACCGAGTTGAACAATACCTTGGCGCTGGGCCTTTGGTGGCATACGGCTGGTCCGTCTTTTATAGCAACATAGTAATTTGCACCAGAACGCTGCCTGCTCTATAAGCTCTGTAAGTTTGTCACAACGCATTTGTTTTTTTTGCCACCCCAAAAATTTGATTTTGTTGCACATTCTAAGCTGAGATTCTCATAATTATTTCGGCATTTAAGAGGGGGCAATTAACTCAAATTGGGCTTTTCTATACACAGACTCAGACGGCTTTAGAAATATGGTCTCGAAACAGGCCCGATAAAAAGATTATAACGAATTTAAGATGTTCGCAGCGTGTAGTGCATCTCTTTTTATAGGTGAACAATGAGGCGGTGTATTGAACGGTTGTAAACTGAGAAAAGTAGAGTACGGATAGTCTTAAGGACAGAAGTAGAAGTACTCATGTGTACTTATGACGCATGTACTTTTGTGGAAGGTGTCTTAAATGTTTATGTTAATGCAGGTGTCTCGGCTGTTTTGCCAACGACCGAAACATTTTCACTTGTGTTGAGTAATGTCCGAAAGATGTCGAATACTGTTACCAGCCCCTGCACTTTACCCTGTTCGTCCACCACGGGTAAGCCGCGCCCGCCAAACCGGCAAATATTTTCTATTATTGTCACCAGCGGTGCTTCCGGGCTGACCGTGCGAACGGGCCTGCTCATTATCCATTTGAGTTTGATTTGAAGAGTTGCATCATCCAGAGGCCCATACCATTTCGCAAATATCGGTCGCAGATAGATACTGGTTGCTCCTGTTATATCAGATTTCGATACGATACCTTCCAGTATCCCATCCTTGCCTATCATTATATATCCACTGTCTTGTTGCTGCATTTTTGTCATAGCCTGCTGTACGCTCTCTTCCGAAGTTGCCCAGACTATCTCTTTTTGCATAATATCAGTTACACATATTTCTGATGAAACATTGATATGTCCCATTGTGGCCTTACCGGATTCGCCTGGTAGGATAGCCGGTGACTGAGCCATATTTTGGATAGTTTCCGAAACCTTACCCTTCGGAGGCTCTTGATTCTGATCAGGTGCTGATGTTTTTTCTTCGGTCTGAGGTTTGGCTTCGGCTTCTAATTCGGTTTTTACTTCTGCCTTGGTTTCAGCTTTTTCTTTGGCGTTCTCTTGCTTTGCCTCTGCTTCAGGCTTATCTTTCTCTTCTGTCGCCTCAGCCTTGGT
>CBDURK010000200.1:0-6066 GCA_965369645.1 uncultured bacterium
CTTCGCTTTCAATTGCATCATCCCACACGTTCGCAATAATGTTTCCGTAAATGTCCGAGTCACGATTGGGGCTTCCTGCAAAACTGTAATTGGACCCTCCGCCGATAGCATCGTTGAAGCCGTGGTCTTCTGTTGACCGAATCTCATTGTAGCGAATGACGTTTCCGCCGCTTGAATTGATAAGGGTAATCGCCTGAGGGCCGGCTGGATGGCCTGTGTCCCAGTCGTTCGATCCGCCCCGCGGATTCTCAATTAAATTGCGTTGAATGGTGAGATTGCCCGAACCACGTTCAGCGTAGATTGCACTGTCTGTGTTGCCCTGATTGCCATACGTTTTGGGGCCGCCTATCCTCCCCCAAAATGTGAAATGGCAGTCTTCGATGATATTGTCATGCCGCTTTGATTTAATTACAACACCGTGAATTGCGGCGTTATTGAATTCAATTCCACGAAGGATGACATAATCGGCATCGATCACGCAGGTATAATTTTCGGCATTGCGAACGTCAATAGTTGCTTTTGAACCTTCTGCCGGTGTGATTAAGTGATAACCTTTCGATGAGCCGGATTCGGTAATCACTAATGGCTTTGAGTGGCTCCCGGCTTCTAAGTAAGTTATCTTCCCAATGGGAAAACTATCATTTTTGGTTTTGCATATAAGTTCGTGGTTTTTATTATTAAGGATAATTTTTATGTTGTAGGCCGTGTGCGGTTTCAAGCCAACAATACTTCCACGATACTCGTTATTGCGTGGATCATGAACGAGAGGATAACCGTCTCGCCACGCTGATGTTTCGTTTTGCCTGAACTGGACATTGCACCGGTCAAGGTCCGGCGATTTGAAATACAGCCCGATGCATTCATACGTGGAAACGGCATAGAAATTGTTTTCGTCGGCACTGTACGATTTTGAAAGGTTGGTTATCGTGAACAAAAGAATCAGCAGTAGAAGATTAGTGTTGCGTATGAATGTGTTCATAGCCCTCATTTCCCAATTATCAATAATTTTGCCCCCACTCTTCGGTTTTCACTGCCCTATGATACCAGAGTCCCCTCAAAAACACAAGCTCTCAGGCCGCTTCTTAACGAAAGCTTTGGGCAAAACCGCTCCTTTTGATTTAACGATCCTTCCCTGGCCAGGCCCAGTTTACAAGATCATCACTCCAGGCAATTGCCAGGCTGGCTGCCCCGTGGGCCCGCTGAATATCGAGTCCTGTTTTAGAAGAGCCATGGAAGAACATAATATATTTTCCTACCTCGGGCTCCTTCGTCATATCGATTACAGTTGCCGCCGTCAGCCTCCCTTGCGACCACGGCCATTGCTTCTGTCCGAGCGTCAGTAGCTGTACATCCGGCCCCCATGATTTCGGGTCTTTCGAGCGTTTGACTCCAATGCCGTTTGATGGTGAGTGAAACATCACATATTCCCGGCCTTGTCGAATTACCGTCACATTCTCCCCGGCCCGGGTGTGGCCGACATAAGTCCAGTTTTTCAGGTCGTATGAATACGACATGCTTGCTCCGTTTTGCTTATAGAAGCACCACCACTTGCCTTTTTCCTGCGCATCCTCCAAAAGATACGGATCAATCATACGCCCCATTTTCTCATGGGGTATGTGGTTGCCTTTTACTCGGAGTAATTCAGTCTCGGACCAGTCCTTCAAATTCCTGCTGCGCATGGTCCATATCCGGCTGTCCTGTGTACCGAACGTCTCCTTGTTGGGTGTGGGATAAGTTTGCAGGCATATTATCCATTCATCGTTATAACGGATAATATTGCCGGGACTGCTGTAGTTCAGGTTGCGGTCACGTGCGGTAATAATCTCCGGAAACGTCCAGTGCACGAGATCGCTGCTCTTGCTGTAAGCGGTCATATTGTAGTAGCCGCCATCAGCCGCTGCCTCCGACAGAGTGAAATATAGATGGAAATTACCATCATGATAAACAACGGCCGGGTCCCGAAATCCATATTTATGGTCGCCCCTGAAAATAATAGGATTTGTTATTTTCGAAAAATCCACCTGCTCTTTCCCATATAAGACAGGCCCGCAAATCAAACATAAAAACAACATATATTTGACAATTTTTGACATCATTAATACTCCGGTTAAACTTTTTGAATTCGTTCGATAGAGTAAGCAGTTATAGTTCTTTTCGCTTTCTTTTTCTTCATTTGGCCTGCTGATGTGCTGATTATATTACTGCGTGCATTAATCGTAAAGACCTGTTTCAATATCGAGTCGCCATCCGGGGATCATGTAGAGATAGGGATGTTTGGGTGTTTACTCGACAAGGCCAGTTCAATAAATTAAAAGGATTCTGTTTCCAGTCAGCAGCAATGGCACATGTTAAGGCTTTGAGTTAGACTATAGCTCAAGCATTTTCCATTTTCCTGCAAGCAGGAAAATGCTTGAAATCATAGAATTCAGCTCCATAATCGAGATTTTTTAATCCCGGAAAGGAATTAAAAAATGGCAGAATCAATATTACTATCCTGCTGGTCAAGATTTGGGATATGCTCTCTCAAGCTTGCAAAAAGCGTCTTGTACTTATTCTCAATTAGCAAGTTTAATCAATAAACCCTGGATGTGAGGATTGTCGAACAATTTCGCTGCTTTACGATAGAAATTGTGACCGTTACTTTCAATTCTTTCAGCCATTTCAATAAGCTCAGAACTATTGAAGGCTATACTCATTGCTGCATCTCATAAAAACAAGCTTGCACTATTATTTCTTATAATCCTCTCAAACACTTCTCGCGAGCTTTCTTGTACTCTTCGAAAGTATTTCCTTCCTGGCGCCAATACTTACCTTCAACGTGCTTCAAGACGCTCACGGAATCGATTAGCCCAGTCGTCCAGGATCTTTTTGGAAGTGGCCCATTCGCCCAGATTCGAAAATGGGATCCTTGAACCTTTCTGCGATTCAACAACGGCCCCTATCTGCTCACCAGTCATTGAATCGATGACTTCGCCTTCCATCGAGGCACCGCCCAGACCAACACCTAACAGACTTGCTTGAGGCAGTATATTGACTGCGTTTGTCTTCTCGATATCCGTCAGAGCTATACGAATCCTTGCGACCCCAGCAGCAGGCTGATATGCAACATTCTTTCCCGCTCCCTGAACCGCTTCGATGATCTTCGAATGCATATAATTAGTCAAATCAGCAAGTTGTTGAAGAGTCAGTTTGCCCTTGGATTTTGCCCCGCTGTGAAAATGCACTACCACAGGTTCAACAATAAAACTTGAATACTTCGCTAATGCCCTCGTGTTAATATATCGCAAGCTCGTGCTGGACTCTGTCTGAAGGCGGGAATAATCACTAAGAAAGCCCGTTCTTGAAGTTCCCTCTGAACCGCATCCGCACTGTATTAGCATAATACCAACGGCTAAAATCATTAATACGCTCGCCCTGTTCATTCTCTTACTTCCTTTCATTGAATATTTCGTTCTGCCAAATTGAATTTTACTTTAAAAACCTCCACCGACAATTAATCCTCTCATAACTCCATCAACCTTTGGAGGTACAGGCTCACAAAACTGCTTTGAAAGTGGGCCGTAAGGATATACGATACCGGTACGGCCCACATAATTATCTGTTTTTCATTTCTTGCTTCTTTCTTTATTATTTGCCTACTCTCTATACTAATCAGTCAACGTTATGACGACCTTGTCGATAGCTCCTTTGAACGGGAAAGTACCGCTATAGAATTTGGATACCTGTGTACCCGTATCGCGGCCTACGTCAAAAGTTTCTGCCAGCGAATAGGTGCTTCTGTGCATTTCAGGCATCTTTACCTCATCTACCTTTTTACCATTAACATAGAGCTGACCTGTTCCACCGAACATTTTGGTTTTGATAAAATTGAACTTCAATTCGGTCGGGCCTAAAGGCAGTTTCGGTGAGTTTAAGGTGTAATAAACTCCGTCAAGGAAGTTATAATCGTAATACAGTCGGCCTCCTTTAATGAACATCGTGAATCCGCCGGTCATGCCTCCTACACAGCAAATCACACCTTCTTCATAACCTTTAAGATCAATGGAGGTTGTAATCGTATGGGAGCGATTTTTAACAGGAGCTGAAGCTTTCTCTGCAATGCGGTAGGCGCCGGGTGCATAATAAACAAACACTTTCTGATCGCCGAACAAGATGTCCTGCATTCCGGCCAGACGCTTGAGCATGTCGTCGTAGAGAGGGTAAACGTTATATTTCCAGGCCTCCTCTTCAAAAATCTTTTTAAGCTCTTCAAGCTTTCTCGGATACCTGTCGGCAAGATCCGTGCTCTCCGAGAAATCCTCAGCCACATGGTAAAGTTCCCATTTATCTTTGTCAAAGTCACCCCTTACGTTGAGTTCCCATGGCATGCGATTGGCATGTAAGGTTACTGCCTTCCAACCATCGACCCATATCGCCCGATTGCCAAACATCTCGTAGTATTGGCGTTTCTTTCTGTTAGCTGCTTTCGGATCGTTAAATGAATACTTCATCGATATCCCGTCCATCGGCTGCTGCTCGATACCATGATAGCTTTCCGGCACAGAAAGGCCTGCTGCTTCGAGGATAGTCGGAGCAATGTCGGCGATATGGTGATACTGATTGCGAATTTCGCCCTTGGCCTTGATGCCTTTGGGCCAATGGACCACTAAGGCATCGTGTTGGCCTCCACGATGTTCGCTCTGCTTAAAGTATCTAAACGGCGTGTTTCCAGCCATCGCCCAGCCGGCATGGTAATGGGGATAAGTTGTTGCATCTCCCCAATTGGGGTAATGCCGCATGTTGGCATCGAACGGAGTCTGGAGCCCGTTAAGCACATAGGTTTCGTTGAACGTACCTGCCAGTCCGCCTTCGCCACTGGCTCCGTTGTCGGCGGTTACGAAAATCAGTGTATTGTCCAGTTCGCCGATTCGCTCCAGGTTGTCGAGAACTCTTCCGATCTCGTGGTCCACAAGCTCCATCTGACCCGCAAAAACCTCCATCTGACGCGCATAAAGTTTCTTTTGGTCCTCGTTAAGATCATCCCAAGCCGGTATCTCATCGATCTTATCCGTAAGTTTCGTATTTTGCGGCACAATTCCGAGACGCTTTTGATTTTCCATGATAATCTCGCGGGCCTTGTCCCATCCCATATCGAACTTGCCGCGGTATCTCATTATATACTCTCGCGGCGCGTGGTGAGGCGCATGCATAGAGCCTGAAGCCCATAACATCATGAACGGAATGTCCGGCTTAATCGATTTGTGGCCGGTGATCCAGTGGATGGCACGATTCGCCAGGTCTTTATCCAGGTGATAAGTTTTGCGATACGGCTCGGGGGTATGATCGTTCCACATTACCGGGATGAACTGGTGTACATCCGCTGCCATGAAGGTATAGGCATGATCAAAGCCCTCACCACTGGGCCAGCGATCAAAAGGCCCCACCTGCGAAACCTCGTACAGCGGCGTATGGTCCCACTTGCCCAGCGCATAATTTATATAGCCCGACTCCTGCAGGTAGTTAGCCACCGACTTGGCCGTATCGGGCACTATCGCATTGTAACCGGGGAATCCCATTGCGGTAAGGGCATGGCTGCCAAGCCCTATGGAGTGGGGATTACGCCCGGCCATCAGAGTGGCTCGTGATGGAGAACAAAGCGCCGTCGTGTGAAAATTGTTATAACGCAGCCCGTTTTTGGCAAGGCGGTCAATGTTCGGAGTATTAATAAGACCTCCGAAACAGCCGATTTGTGCAAAGCCCACATCGTCCAGAAGAAAGATGATGACGTTTGGCGCACCCTTGGGAGGAGTTACCGGCTCCGGCCACCATTCCTTTGAGTCTTCATATCTTTTGGCAATCTTGCCTTTGAATTCTCCAGTGCCGGCTTGTGCTAAACAGCCCAATAATGAGCAGCCTAAAACCGATCCTGCCGTTACTTTTGTCGCACGTCTTAAAAAATCCCGTCTGTTGACATTAGTTTCTTTCTTGCTTTTCATCTTATTTTTCCTTTCGAACAATATTTTTCTATCTCGTTTTAAAAGGATAAATGACTTTCCAGTCCTTTTTCATATCCACGACCATCCAACC
>CBDURK010000201.1:0-6066 GCA_965369645.1 uncultured bacterium
CGTTCCTTCAGGATACGTTGCATAATTTATCTGGTAGAATTGGAAATGCTCAGCTCTAACGAAAACTTTGCATGACTTCTCATAAGTGAGCGGCACATAACTGTAAAATCCGCCGGCTCCGTATCCGACTAACGGCCTAATAAAACCAGGATGTTTGCCTAAAAAGAGATCACGAAACTTAACACTTATGCTCGGCTCACTCTCACCATCAAAGTAGAACTCGAGCATGTCGTCTGTTGGCGTGGGAGTCCAGATTCTGTAGATTATTCCCGGTCCCTGCAAGTCGGCCAGAACCAAACCATCCTTTACTTTTCTCACATAGGAATATTGTCCGCCGAAACCATCGTTATTGCCACCTGTTCGATCATAACTGGAGACTGACGCAACCTTGATTGACTCCTTTAAAAGCGGGAGCCGGTCGAGCCTGTACAGTTCTTGAATTCCAGGGACCCAATCATCTGCCGCCGATAGCTCAGTTGAACAGACCGATAGAGAAAATAGCAGGATAACAAAAAGGCTAACTGAACTATACAATACTTGAATTCTCATCTCTTTCTCCTTCCAAATAGATTGTAATATCACCGGACATGATAAAGCAACGGCAATTCCGGGATTCCTGATTTCGTTACATTTACGAGCATATTTTTTATTTTAAGGCTCTGCTATCATTCTTGCAACTTTTATAAATGCGACACTCCGAGAATCCCTTCAAGTCATTAGTTCTTGAATTGTCTATGGTTATTCACTTGCCATTTTGACAGTTCCCTGAAGTTGGAGTATTATGTCTGGGGTAAGTGCTCAAATGCCAAACGTCAGGACTCTGTTTGGAGGACATAATGAAAAATATTATCCAGTTGACCGTCATGTTAATGAGTGTTTTTTTAGTTGCACAATTGGCTTTGGCGAAATCATCGAAAAAGAACAATGTTAAATCTGGAGAAGTTACGTTCAATTCGCTTGAATACGATCCTGAACACAATGAACTTGCAAAAAGATTTCAAAATCCACCGGACTGTGCCCGACCAGGTGTATATTGGTATTTCATGGATGGTAATCTGAACCGAGAAGAAATGACGGCCGATCTGGAAGCGATGAAAGAAGCCGGTATTGGTAATCTGGTTTTTCTGGAAGTCAATGTTGGCGTGCCGCGCGGTCCTGTGGATTTTATGAGCGAACAATGGCAAAATCTCTTTGTCCATGCCGTTCGTGAAGCAGAGCGGCTGGGTATTGAGATTACTTTAGGCAGTGGTCCAGGTTGGACTGGTAGTGGGGGGCCCTGGGTTGAGCCGGAACAGTCAATGCAGCATTTAGTCGCCAGTTCCATCGAGGTTAAAGGGCCTGTCCACTTCAATAAGAGGCTACCGGTTCCTGTGACTCGCAGTCCATACTTTCCAACCGTCACAAAAGAGCTGCAGGAAAAAAGAGAATCTTACTTCGAGGAAGTGGCAATATTGGCATATCCCACGCCTAAAGCAGATGTAACAGTCGAGTATGTTGACGAGAAAGCTTTATACTATCGTGCACCCTTCTCCTCAGCACAGGGAGTTAAGCCTTATTTACCGGCACCGGCTGAGTATCCTTCAATGCCCAAATCCGCATGTATAGATATGGATAAAATTGTCGATTTAACTAATCGACTTAAATCAGATGGAATATTGGATTGGGAAGTGCCCGCTGGTGATTGGACGATCATGCGATTTGTCAGTCGCAACAATGGAGCCAATACTCGTCCGGCACCACAACCTGGTTATGGATTCGAAAGTGATAAATTCTCTAAGAGGGCCTTTGACGAGCATTTCAATAATTACATTGGTAAACTGTTGAAGAAAGTTGGCCATAGAAAAACTGGTGCCGGATGGACGATGCTTCATATGGATAGTTGGGAAATGGGAGCACAGAACTGGACACAGAATTTTCGCCAGGAGTTTCGCAATCGTCGTGGTTACGATCCACAGCCGTTTTATCCAGCTTATACAGGGCTTATTGTTGGAAGCTCTGAACTTACCGAACGTTTCTTGTGGGACTTGCGCCTGACCGGGCAGGAATTGGTTCTGGAAAACCATGCGCAACACTTAAAATCACTTGGACATCAGTACGGTTTAGGATTGTCTATCGAGCCCTACGACATGAATCCCACTGCCGATTTGGACCTGGGTGCTGTTGCGGATGTGCCGATGTGCGAATTTTGGAGTGAAGGTTATTTTAATACCATTTATAGTTGTATTGAGGGCGCCTCCATTGCGCATACGATGGGACGTCCGATTGTAGCGGCAGAGGCTTTTACGGCTGGGTCAGAGGAAGCATGGCAACAGTATCCCGGTTCGATGAAAAATCAGGGGGATTGGGCATTTTGCATGGGAATCAATCGTTTTGTTTATCATACTTTTGCTCATAAACCGCTTGGAGAACAATATCGACCGGGTATGACTATGGGCCCTTATGGTGTGCACTGGGACAGGGGGCAGACCTGGTGGCCTATGGTTTCGGATTATCATCGTTACATCACCCGTTGCTCTTACATGCTGCGACAAGGTGTGACTGTGGCTGATGTTCTTTATCTGACTCCTGAGGGGGCGCCACATGTTTTTCAGCCTCCACTGAGCGCATTAGATGGTGATGGAGTTTTAGCTGATAAACGAGGTTACTCTTTTGATGGTTGTTCGCCGAATATACTTATAGAGCAGGCTCAGGTGATTGACGGACGCATTGCATTTCCCGGGGGAACTGCCTATAGTCTGCTCGTCCTTTCCGGTTTTGACACCATGCTCCCGGCTGTTCTGAGGAAAATCGAGGAACTGGTTATTGCCGGCGCTGCTATCGTCGGCTCTCCACCACTTAAGTCACCCAGTCTAATGGATCATCCACGGTGCGACCGGCAATTGCAGAAAGTCGCTCAGCGTCTCTGGGGTTCACTGGACACGCCCGCAACGCTCACGGAGCGCAAATACGGCAAGGGCCGGATTTATTGGGGTGGTCCATTTTCAAGGTCAGAGAACGAGTTGTATCCCGGCTATGAAGTCACGGCTGAACTGCTGGCCAATATGGGCGTGCTGGAGGATTTCACCGCTACCGGACCTATCCGCTACACTCATCGTAGTACAAAAAATCACGACATTTATTTTGTTGCTAATAAAAGCCCCCAAGCGATTAAAGTGGATTGCACATTCAGGGACGGCAGCAACCAGCCTGAACTGTGGATACCGGTGACAGGCAATATGTTCAGTCTTACGCAATACAATTATTGCGAAAACGGGCGAACCACGATTCCTATGCGTTTTGAGCCTTACGAGAGCTTTTTTGTGGTCTTTTCACACAAGCAAAAAGAGCAGCCGAGCAATGTCTTGCAGGAGACAAACTTCCCGCAACCGAAACCAATAGCTGTAGTGAGTGGACCCTGGGATGTTTCCTTTGATACTGAATGGGGCGGCCCGGAAAAGATCGCGTTCAACGAACTTGAGGACTGGACGCACCGTAGTGAACGCGGTATTAAATATTACTCGGGTCTTGCGACCTACCGTAAATCTTTCGATCTGCCTGGCTTTCATTCCTCAGATGGTGATTTATATCTTGACTTGGGCGATGTTTATCATATAGCCAGGGTACGCCTTAACGGGAAAGACCTTGGTGTTATATGGACTGCGCCATGGCATGTAAAGATTACCAATGTAGTACAGCCAAAGGACAATCACCTGGAGATCGAGGTGGCCAATCTCTGGACTAACCGTTTGCTCGGTGACCAGCAGGAACCGGATGCTAAAATTAGAACAGTAAAGTGGCCTTCAGGATTACTTGAGGGTAAGGAGTGGCCCGCCGGTCGTTATACCTTTACAACAAAACATTTTGGTAACATGAAATTACCTTTATTGAAATCCGGCTTGCTTGGCCCCGTTACTGTGCAAATTGCTGATTTCAAGAGGTGATTAGAACATAGACAATCACTCCTGTCGGTGGAAATCAAAATTCCTGTCCGTTACAGCAGTTTTTTCAACTCCGCCTGTATGTCACCGTTGTAGCGGGGTCCGATTTGCGCAACAACCCTGGCAGAAAAAAAGCTTGCTATCGTGCCGCTTTCCCGGATCGTATGGCCGCTGGCGATTCCGTATAACAGTCCGGCCGCATAAGCGTCACCGGCGCCGGTAGTGTCCACTGCGGATACTATGTTTGGCGTGATCTTCGTAACCTCACCGTTCAAGCTAACCATTGAACCATGCTCTCCGTTGGTCACGGCAACACATTCGCACCAGTCGGAAAGCACTCGTAAAGCTGCATCATTGTTATCGGCGCCGCTGAGCGCCTGTGCCTCACTGGCATTGGCAAAAAGCAGATCAACGTCATTTTGAATGAACTGTATGAGCATGTCCCCGTACTGATCGATACAAGTTGCATCGGATGTGGTCAGAGCTATCTTCACACCATTTTTTCTGGCAGCCGCAACCGCTCGGAGCATAGTTTGAGAGGCACATTTGCTTTCAAAAAGAAATCCTTCCAGATAGATATACCGGCTGTGTTTAAGCAGTTCCTCGTCAATGTCTTCGTAATCTATCTCACCTGAAACACCAAGGCAGGTAAGCATGGTTCTCTGGGCGTCTTCTGAGATCAAGACAACACAAGTTCCCGTAATCCCCTGTCCTGTGTTTTCTTTGAAAATAACACTGCTTTGCTTCATGTGTTCGGCGTAAAGGACTCCGAGTCTGTCATTTGCAACTTTTCCACAAAATCCTGCCCGGCCGCCCAGTTGTGAAATACCATACATCGTGTTCGCCGCCGTACCTCCCGCGGCTGTCTGTAATTTACCCGCTTTCTGAGCACTCTCCAGACTGTTGAATCCAAGCAGCTTTTGCAAAATCTCTTCCTGACGGCAGCGCTCGGTGAGGTACCTATTCCCCTTCTCAAGGCCGAGTTCAGTAAGAAGCGAATCTTCAACTCGCACATGGATATCCACTAAAGCATTGCCAAGAGCATATACATCAAGCTCCATAAGCACCTCATTAAATCTTTTAGTCTTTTAGAAACGTTTTTATGCATTGACCGGCAACAACATCGGCTAATGCCCGCTTGTTGCCGAATACCTATTTTAGGGCATAGAATCAGAGATACAACTTTGTTAGCTGCCCCGTAATATACTCAAAGGCCTCATCGACCATGTAAGAATTCACTGTTGTCGTAAGCTTCTGTAACTTTCTTCTTTTTTGCCAGAATGTGTTCCTGACTTGGCATCTATTGGTCGTTATTATTAAGCAGAGTATTAATCTTGCTGGTCAAAATATCAACAGCCTTAGCATTCCTTCCATCTCCAGGGATCATGATGTCTGCATATTGCTTTGAAGGAGCGATAAACTCAAGATACATGGGTCGAACTGTTTCTGTGTATTGCCGGATCACAGAATCCATAGTCCGTCCTCTTTCTTCTACGTCCCGTTTCAAGCGACGAACAAAACAGATATCCAGGGCTGTATCGATAAACACTCGATAATCCATTAGCTCTCGCAGTTTAGCGTTTTAAAGAATCAAAATTCCCTCCAAAATAATCAAAACGCCTGGTTCCACAGTCTTTTTTTCTTTCGAGCGGATGTGGAGCTTATAATCATAAATTGGATGTGAGACAGCCTCACCATTTAACAGTTGCAACAAATGTTCGGCCAGGAGATCGTGGTCAAATGCATCTGGATGGTCGAAGTTTTTGGTCACTCTCTCTTCATATGGTACATCGGATAGATCCTTGTAATATGAATCTTCCTGAATTACCACCGCCTTATCTGGTCCAAAACTTTCAATGATGCTGTTAGCAACATGTGTTTTACCTGAACCGGAGGCACCTGCGATGCCGATTAATATTCCTTTCTTCATACTTTGCTCCGACAATTCTGCTGCCGCAGGAAGTTTAATATATATGACGTGTACAAGCAAAGGGTTTCTCTACTTATGGTGATTTGTCAATTGCCAGACACATCATCTCCGGATTTTACAGATCCGTAGTTTCCATATCTATATCGACTATCGACCAATCTTTTCCTTTTAATATTGCCTTTTTGACAAAACTCGTTTTTAATAACAAATGACTATTAG
>CBDURK010000202.1:0-6009 GCA_965369645.1 uncultured bacterium
TGCTCAAGCAGGAACCTTGTAATCATAGCGGCTAAGGTTGTCTTGCCTGAGCCGCCTTTTCCACTTACTGCAATTGTTGTTGCCATATTTTCTTTCTCGTATATCGTTTAAGTTTTATATTTTGCACTTAGCAGCTGCTACTGATGGAAACAATGATAAATCAGTGTGCGGTAAGAAATTAGCTCTCGTAAATTCATCCATATAGCCCGGATGACTCATCAAATCAAAATATGTCATACCTTCGGCGATTTTTTCTGTTGTTTCAAGGGCCTTGCGGCTTAACAGGACCGTCTTTGCGCCTGCAATGGACGTATTGCCCACAAATCGCATCTTCTCTAAAGGTACATCCGGCAGCATTCCAATATTAACCGCCTGCTGAATGTTCAGAAAGTTTCCGAATCCGCCGGCCAAATAAACCGCATCTAAGTCTTCGGCCTTTGTCTGAGTCGCTTCCATAAGCACTTTGATGGAGGCAAAAACACCTGCTTTGGAACGTATCAGATTATCGATGTCCGCCTGTGTGATGACTATTTCATGGTGCTCGTTTTCTGCTGCGGATATTTGAAACTGCCGGCCCTCATCACCTTCGGTTATTCCTGGCTGGTCGTTATCTTTGAATCGTCCTGTTCTATCTATGATTCCTTTGGTAAATAATTCGGCAAGTGTATCCAGAAGACCTGACCCGCAGATGCCGACCGGATGTTTCTTTCCAATTGTCTTAAGCTCTATGGAACCATCGTCGAGAATAGTTAATTTTTCTATAGCTCCGCCTCCAGCTCTCATGCCGTGCTTGACTCCGCTCCCTTCAAATGCGGGGCCTGCCGAGCTTGAAGCGCAGGTGAGCCATTCTTTGTTGCCAAGAACCACTTCACCGTTTGTTCCTATGTCGATAAATAGCGATATACCTTTCTGGGTAAAGATTCGTGTTGTCAGAACGCCTGCTACTATATCGCTGCCGATATAGGCGGCCACACCCGGCAGGCAGTAAAGCAGGCCTCGTTTGTTGATTTGGATACCTACTTCCGCGGCTCGAATCGGCGGCACAAAGCCGGCTGAAGCGATGTAAGGTTCTCTGCGGATTCGAGTTGGATCGAGATTCAGCAAAAAATGTATCATTGCTGTATTGCCGGCACAAACGATGGTGTTCAGGTCATGTAAATCAATTTTCTGTCTTGTGGCCAGTGTTACTATTAGATTGTTTACGTCGTTGACGATGCGATTTTGCATTTCATCAAAGGCGTCGTTTTCTTCGGCGTAAATGATTCGGCGAATATAATCTTCACCGAAGTTTATCTGGCTGTTATAGGTTGCTTCGGTATCTATTGTAGTAGCTTTTGTCAGATCGACAAGGTGAGCCACAACGGTTGTAGTACCAAGGTCAACAGCAACGGCAAAGTTTCTTTCGCAGTGATTGCCCGGCTCGACCTCGATAACCTCGGTGGTTTCTCCCCGGCGACCTACCGTTACGGTAACCTTGTAGTCACTGATTTGCAGCAATCTGGATAGTTTTTGAAGGAGACGGAAACCGGTTTGCATTATAGGGGCGTCAATTTGTTCGCGAATAGCGAGATACAGACGCTCGTGGTCTGCCGTGTGGTCGTGCACGGTGGGGGGGGACATCTCAACGCAGATTTTACGAACCAGGGGGTCATGCTCAAATATTCCTTCCTGTACTTCTGACGGCAGCTCGCTGAATCTGTGAGCGTCAGTGTCCATAAGTATTTGACTTGTTTCCAAAGTATGAGACCTTGGGACTGTTATGGTCATATCGGAAAGGACTTTGGTTTGGCAGGCAAGGACGATATTTTCCCGCACTTCATCTGGGGTAAGTAATGCAGTTGGCTTGCTTTGAAATTGCCCGGAGTCAATTATTACTTTGCATTTACCGCAATATCCGTCTCCGCCGCAGATGCTGCTTAAATAAATGCCGGCTTTGTGGGCGGCTTCGAGTAGAACGGCCCCGGACGGCACTTTTATCTTTAAGCCGCTTGGTTCAAAACGAATTGTGTATTGTTTCTTCTTGCTCTCTTCCATTATCTATACTTCCGCCTTCGCTGAAGCGAGGGCGGATAAGCGATGCTCGATTTTTCTTTTTCTGAGGATATTGTATCGAGTGCCGAGCATCCGATTTAATTCCAGACTTCCTGGAGAAATTTAGGCAGCATCGAACATTCTCTTGGGCCGACTATAACCTCCCAGTTTGTGGCCTCTTCGAGTTTGCCGCTCATTACAGCGACATAGCCGGGGATGATTAGCTTACGGTGCTTGACAAGGTCTTCCACGCCGTATTTGGTTAGGGCGTCAGCTACCGTTTTTTCATTGAGCTTGTCTCCGGAATAAGCCGTCAGGACACTTGTACCCTCGGTGTCAACCACGAGGACATAGCTTGGTATTCTGCTGGACTCGACATCAGATTCCACAGTGTAATATGTCAGTGAAAAGTTCGTGGTAAACATTACCGGTGAATTCTCATCAGGTTCACCGATGCGATAGATTTTTGGCTCTACCTGGACCGGCTTCTGCGGGTCGGTGTAGATGTTCATCACTGCGGTCAGCATGGGCAAAATCGCATATGGTTCGACAGTGTCGAGTACCACGATACCAGCGTATTTACCAATCAGACTTATAGCCGAAGCTACCTGTGTATCAGCGTCGCCGTCAGTTGCATAGGATATTGTCGGATACCCCAGAGGTCTAAACACTTTTTTCAGGGCCAGGGCTCGCATTTTTGAGAGATTAAGCAATTGACTCTGCAGGTTCGGGCTCTGGAAGTTTAATACTATATCTTCAACTCCTGCGGCTTTAATCTTTTCGCTAAGTTCGGCTATGGCATCAAGTGAGTCGGCCTTTGCGACGATTGGACAGCCGTTATCCTTGGCTACTTTTACCATCTCTTCTGCGGTATCCGGAGTAGCCGAGGCAAGTAAAGGTACAGACTCTTTAGTTTTAGTTGCCGCTGCGGCCATTGCATCGGGTGAATCGGTTACCAGAATTAAAGCAAGGTTACTGGCGTCTTTTACTGCAGCGGCGGCCTGTGCAAAAGATTCGGATGAGCCGCTGTCATTGACCAACGCTATGGCTTTGACTCCGATTTTGATACCGATACGCTCAAACTGAAGCGCATTTACTGCTTCGATGCGTTTGGTTAAATCCTCACCGGTAAGTTTGTCCGAGATGGTTACTGCCAGAATGGTCGGGTTGTAAAATTTTTCCTCGTGTCGGAACATTACGGTTTCCTGTCCGAGCTGGACCTGATTGTCCTGAGTGCCGAACACGATTTTTCGCATCGGTGGGGCCGATGCGGCGGCAAGTTTTCCTTTGGCTTCTTCAGAAACGTCGGGGCAGTCTTCGAGTTTGGCGCGTTTTTGAGCAAGCGCCATAGCAAAGGCCAGGCAAGTTGGCATACCGCACTTTTTACAATTGGTTTTAGGTAGGAGCTTGAATATGTCTAATCCTGTTAGTGCCATAGTATTTTTCCTTTATTCGTATTTTATATATGCTATTTAGTATCTCTCGTTTCGGATTTTCTTTACGAGATATATTTGGCATTTGTTAGAACATAGGCTCTAAAGCGGCTACAGGATGCTCGTTTTTTGTGATAAATTCCAGCACCTCTTCTTCGGTTGTGGCTGTGGTCTCATCGGCAATTTTGGCGAAGAATTCTTCCGGATCCAATCCTGTTTCCTTGATTCTTTCTGAGAGAGCATCCTTAATTTCTTCTTTGAGTACTTTTGGCATCCAGACAATCCGTTTAATCCCGCCTTCGGCATGGATGAATTTTTTCGAGCAGATGAAATGCTTGGAATGACCGATGAAGCCCGGTGTCTGCTGGCCGCCTCCGACGGTCCCGGCCAGTGTCGAAAACTTCATTCCACAGGGTGTCATCTCGGGGTACTCTCTGTTGACTATCATTATTCCTCCTGTTGACGGTAGTATAGCGGCGATACATTCGAAACAGCCGCAGGAGGTCATCGGATCGGCAATCATGCTGTATTGGCTCATTCGTTCGATATTGCCGCCACTGGTTTTGGTTACAAAGTCATTCACTTTGTCCCATTGGCCGATAGTTGGGTCGATACAACTGCCTTTTGCGATGGGTTGATTGGGCCCCGAGGGAGTTATTTCGAATGCCGCCCGGCAATCAAGCCAACTGTAAGCGCCGCACAAACCAGGCCGCTCCGGTGAAACCACACAAACATGGTTTGGAGCGAAACTTTGACAGAGCGTGCAGGAATAGAACGTATCGATATCTTCGTCCTGCATACCCGCCAATCGTGCATCACGATCGGCATACACAGTCAGGGCTTGCTTGCGAAGCTCTACCACCTGCTTTTCGTCGGTGTATATTTTGACCTGTACTTTGTCTAAAATGCTCGAATATTCGTCGTGCAGCTTGGCGTGCAGGAGCTTGCCGATATGCTCGAGTGTGAAACCCGCCTTTGCGGCGCCCTTGCTGATTCGCACCCAGTTAATATCCCGCTGTCCCATGTGCCATATTCCCTGAGCCTCGTTTAAAAACGTATGCATTTGCCGCTCAAGCACAGGTTCGAAATCGGCCTGCATTTTTCTTCCGGCTACTTCAACTATGATACCCAGCGGCAGCCTTCCGCCCGGTTCAAGTGAATCCGAATCAGGCCCTATCACTTCAACATTGGCGTCTTCAATCTCACTGATATCCCGCATTCGAAGCCATTCGAAGGCAGGTGTTCTCTGGCCGCCGAACTCACAGTGCATTTCTTCCTTGCGGATTCGTTCACCTTCGAAGGCAGGACTGACAGAGACCGGAATTGGTATTTCGGTGATTTTTACCTTAAGACCGCGGACTTCTACTGCTTTTTCCACTATCTGGTCATAAGGAATATTTGATACGACGTGCTCATACGTGCATACGCCGGTAGGAAGAATTTCCGGAATGTCGGAATCAGCAATGACGGGGAAACCATAGTTAATTGCACCGGCGGCTGTGGCATACCATTCGTCGGTAACCTCGCCCAGGGCCATAACAAACGCGAAGATTCTGTTTTTATTATAGAGCAGATTGCGTCGGAAATCGCCCGCCTGGACGCCCCCGAAGCTTAGGGCTGCCCGGCTTGCAAAACCAAGAGCATATATGGCTGTTGTGATTTCCCGTCCGAAAGGTATCAGACGCGTTTCCCAGCCCAACTGTACGCCTCCTTCAACAAGCTGTTCGGAGAAAGTGGTACCGTTATTGTTTGCGGACATAAAGACATACAGGCTGCGTTCCTGTAGTTTACGGGCGATTGTAACCGCTGTTTCCACGTCCGGTGCAGCGCCGACTATGGCTGCAAAACCGGGCGCCGTACCGTCCACAAATTGAATGCCGCGTTCGCGAAGGATTATGTCGTCGGCCGCTCCGAGCCAGAGATCGTCCACCGGATTGGGCCCGATTAAGTACTTGCAGGCCTCGATCATCTCCTCTGCGAAAAGTGTTGCCATACCGGCGTCCAGAGCCGGACCAAGATAGGGCAACCATATATCATCATTAACAGGCGGTGGCAGTAAACCTTTTATCTCCTGCATTACTTCATGGAAATCTGATAATTTTTCGACCGCTATCCCAGTCATAGAATAAATAATGGGCATAAAGTAGCCGGTGTTTGGAAACTCAACCTGGCAATCTTCGCCTTTTTCTTTGATTGCTTTTGTTAAAATGTCTTCGGCCTGTTTGGCTATTTTATGAGCGCCACGTATGGCTGCTGATGCGATTATTTTTGACATCGAATAACCTACCTTTGAATTTAATATTCTGAATATACTTTAGCTTTTGTTACTGTTCTATTCTAAAGATAAAGCTCTGCGGTCTGCCATATCATAGAGCTTGCGTTCCTTCTCTTTGTTGATACCCAGTGCATCGCGTTTGCTTTCTATATTCTGGAGTATCATTTCAGCGGCTTTGACGGGGTCCGATTCTACGGCCCAGCGTCCGCCCAGGTCTTTTTCAATTCCTTCGAACAGATAATCACAAACATTTTTGCTGCCGGATATCGG
>CBDURK010000203.1:0-5994 GCA_965369645.1 uncultured bacterium
ACTATCCAGAGTTTCGAGGATTGGGACAGCAAGAATTCATTTCCACTCGATGGGGTATTGTTTGTCGGCAGCTCGAGCATTCGACTTTGGCCTACACGCGAACGCTTTCCGGAATTTCCAGTGATAAATCGCGGCTTCGGAGGCAGCCATATTTCAAATGTAAATTACTTTGCTCATCGCATTGTATTACCTTACAAGCCAAGGGTGATAGTGTTTTACGCAGGGGATAATGACATCTCAGGGGAGAAAACTCCACAGCGAGTATTCGATGACTACCGGAAATTTGTTAATCTTGTTCATAAAGAGCTTCCAGCAACACGGATTATATTTGTGGGCATTAAGCCGAGCCTGAGTCGCTGGTCCCTTTGGCCGCTGATGAACAAAGTTAATTTGATGATAAAAGACTTTTCCGAAAAAGATGAGCGTCTGTTTGTTTTTGATTCTGCAACTCCATTACTTGGAATTGACCGCAAGCCTGACGAACAATATTTTCTAAAAGATAACCTGCATTTGAACAGTAAAGGTTACGATGTGTGGACCAGGACACTCAAGCCCATCGTTAAAAAAGCTTTTAAGCCATAGGCAAATGCAGTGATTACGGTTTTGCAAACGCCAAAGTTGACCGTACGGAGGCTTTTATGTAACTGTGTCGTCCTGTCTTCTCAAAAGGAATCTCGCAGTCCTTTATAAAGCTGTTGCAGCTTTTGCACTCTCTCGGAGGTGATCTTTCTGCAGTAGCGGAGGTTCGCATATTCGAAATACCAGTCTGATATCCTTGTCCAGAACTCACTACCAGAATCTCTTTGCCGAATCTGCTGAGAGAAGGCGTGTAATGGTTCATTAAAGTTACGTTGTGATCCTGCGGCTTTAACTTTGCGATCCATCCTGGTGAGCATCTTGTGCAAAGTCACAAGCTCGATGTTTTGCGGATGCCTCAAGTTTGTTTTATTTTTATGCCTTTTCCTGGCGTGTCGTAACAGCATCAGTGACAGCGCCCCGCCAAGAAGGCTCAACGTCAGAACAAAGCTATTGAGTACGCCAAAGGAATCAACCAACCAGCCAAGCACACCAACAAGACCATATTGATACAAGGCCTGCAGTAGCTGACCAAGAGAACCAAACCCACCACTCATGCGTTCCTGCTCTTCCAAGGCCGGCGCGGTATCCAAATCCTCTCCCGGTGTAGCTTCGACAATGATCCAGCGTTTCTGCTGTCGGTCCCATGCTTCGACCCAGGCATGAGCGTCCATATTCCGCGCAATCCACGATTCGCCCTGCTCATCTTTAGTAGTGACATAGAAACCCGTAACGTATCGAGTTGGTACGTCGGCAAGACGCAGCAGAATCGCAGCACCGGAGGCAAAATACTCGCAATAGCCGGTTGATTCCTCTAACAGAAAGTGGTTCAGCTTGTCTTGACCGGGCGGGATGTTCAGCCCGAGCACGTAGGTGTAGTTAGTGCGAAAATGGCTAATGACAGCATTGATTTTCTCGTTCGTGGTGGTGCATCCTGCGAAAATTCTGCCTGCCATCTCATGTACACGCGGATCAAGGTCATTCGGGATATTCTTCTTCCCGTCCGGTTCCTTTTGAGCAATTGATTTCGTGTAGGCAATCTTGTAATACAGGCCGCTACGAAATTTAGGATTATAAACAATATCATCGTCGTCCTGCATCAACAGATTAAGCGGCGCCTCAATAAAGGATGTTCCGAGCGGTGTAAAGATAGTATCATTGAATCGGGATTCATGCCGGACGGTCATATACTTACACTGTGAAGCATCTGTTCCGTTCAGGCGGAAAATATTTGTTCTTCGAATGGAATACATTCTGAACGGCATGTTTTGTTCGATGAAGAGCGGTTCCTGGTGCGATAGATCATGCCATTCGGATTGAAGATAGACATCAAATGATCTGGCCCTCAAGTAACCCGGACTTACGTCACTCGATATGCTCAACGCCGGCGTCGGATCCAGCTCTCCCTTGATTAAGAGCAAACTCGACAGCTTGCCGCTTGTGGAAAATCCCACCCGTGACATACCCTCTGATGTACCCCCCAGAGCAGTGTCTCTGCCCCAAAATAATACGGGAAGATTGAGAACCTCTACATGGCGATAGAGTATCGAACTCATTATCCAGCCGCCGTTAACTGTGACTACCACTATCAGGACAAAAGCAAGCCAGCGTGACATGCGCCACAGGCGTCCGGGAATGCGCCTGTCCATCGAACCATGAGCGGACGCTGCATAAAGCACAACAAGAATAACCGACAGCAGCTCTGAGAGCCGAAACGTGATGTGCATATCATTAAGTAAAAGGACTTGCCCGGCGGATATCGTGACAGCTACGTGAAACAATCCCAGCGAAGAAGGAAACTGGCCAGGCGATCCCAGAAACAGTATTAGGATCATTGAAGCCAGGAAGTAGCGGGCGATTGTCTGCCAGGCGACAACCTCGGCTTGTACGGAAGTTACACGGTGAAATGAGTTGGCATATCGGTAGTGAATTGAAAACATAACCGCCAGGAACAGCAGAAGCAATGACATTATAACGCGTCTTTCCGGCCTTATATCCCATGTAAATCGCCGTTGTAAACCCAGCAGCCCCAGCATACAAAGTATAGTCGGATACGCAATATCACCAGAGACAAGCCCGGTGAGCAGTGAGCTTGTCAGCACAATAATTACAGCGATGACTTTTTGCGTTTTCATAAACTTTTTATTTGTCCCGTTAATATCTCATCAGGAGACAGGTATCGGATATTCGAAGTCCATCTCATATCGTCATCATCCACATGCATTTGGCCAGGCTCGCCGATCAGCAGAACATTACAATGGCAGCCTGCCTGATTGGCCAACTCCAGTAAATGCCGGTATGCCTTGTTCAGCTTCAAAACAATGAAAAACACCTCAGAGATTTGAGGAAACTGACTTATTAATACCGGTGATATCTTTTCGAGTGAATATCCTTTAGATGGTTCGACTCCCGCCAGAATATCATGTATCTTATCGAGGCACACCATTCTTGGCAAGGCGGTGAGCTGATAAATTTCATTGCCTGCAAGAAGTACGTCAATAAGACAATCATTGTTGATTGTGAAAGCCACCGAAGCACAAAGAGATACTGCTGCTTCGAGCTGCCTGTTTTCGTTCGAACCTGACAATAACGGGAATTCTGAAATACATGTATCCAATATCAGTGCAGTTCGCTTGTCGAAATCATCGTGGTACTCCTTTGTGGCCGGCACAGAAAGGCGGGCCCAGGCACGGGCATCAATTCTTCGAGGGGAATCACCCGGCAAAAAAGGACGGTTCCCGGCGTATTCAGGGAAAGCACTCCTTTGGCCGGCGAGTCTTGCGCCGCCAGCACAAACATTTTGACTCACGCCTATGGTGGAGAATTGGAGCCGGTAAAAAACCGGAAGAACGATAAGAGTTTCCCGGTCATCATATGATATGCCAAAATTAAACAAGTTAAAGGGAAAGCCGGACCGGCAAATCGGCCTTTTGATTTTGTAATAGCCACGCCGGGCCGGTCGTATCTCAACAGTCACTTCGATAGTCTCGCCGGGACCAAGCCGGGGAATCATCTGTGCACCTGAGAGTTGTTTAATCGCCTCAGGCAAAGCACTAAAAACCACACAGAGATTATAGGCAGGCAGACGCGAGGTATTCTTGAGAATATAACTGAACTTTGCTGTCTGTCCTACGATGACACGTTCAGGCAGATTACAGTCTATGCGGATTTTGGGCCGTAGAACAAAGCCGACCACTAAAGCCATTAGCATAATCGCTACCAGGGCCGAAAGTATCCCAAAGGCAGGAACAATCATAGCCGCTAAAGCCACAAAGCAAGTACCTCGCAGAATTACCTTGCCGGTATCCGTAAAACCAAGATGTAATCTACCTTCGTTTTTTTTCATCGTGGCAGCCGCCTCTTCAAACGGGTACTTTGATACGGCCGACAATGTCCGTTATAATAGCCTTAGGCTTAGTACCGCTGTGGAGTGTTTTAGAGGTCAAAATAATGCGATGCGGCAATACGTACGGAACAAGCCACAATACATCGTCGGGAATGACAAAATCCCGTTTTTGGAAATATGCTCGGGCACGGGCCGCCCGTGACATCATCAATGTCCCTCGGGTGCTGATACCTAACTGAAGACGATTATCATTGCGGGTAGCGTGCACGATTTCAACAATATACTCCAGAATACTATCATCGATGTGCACATCGGCCACCTGTTTCTGTATCTGCCGGACCTGCTCAAGCTGAAGAACGGGCTTTATTCTTTCAAATGGTTCGTTATGAGCATGCGATTTGAGAATATCAATCTCGACTTCAACAGACGGATAACCTATCGCAAGACGAACCAGGAAACGATCAAGCTGGGCCTCAGGCAACGGATAAGTGCCGTGGAACTCAATTGGATTCTCCGTGGCAATGACCATAAACGGCTTAGTCAGCGGGTAACACTGGCCTTCAATCGTAGCCTGGTTTTCATTCATTGCCTCCAGCAGAGCCGACTGGGTTCTGGGCGAAGCGCGGTTGATCTCATCTGCAAGAAGTATATTGCAGAAAATTGGACCGGGATTAAATTTGAAGTCCCCGCTAATCGGATTGTAGATAGAAGAACCCAGAATATCCGCAGGCAATAGGTCAGGTGTGAATTGTATCCGGCGAAATTTGGCGTCAATACTTTTGGCCAATGCTTTGGCCAGGGTCGTCTTGCCGACACCGGGTACATCTTCAATCAGGACAGAGCCTCCTGCCAACAGGGAAATAATCATTACATCTATACAATCGCTCTTACCGTAGATAACACTTTGCAGGTTCTCCTTTAACGGTGCCAATAGCGGATTTTCAATTTGTGTAGTAGTCAATTCCTTTTCTCCCAAAATACAGTCCAATTACACTATAAGCTCAGGAAATGCATTATAAATATATACGCATCGATTGTAAATTAAGTTCTCTTCATCCCGTATAAAAAGAAACATAGTAGTAAAATCAACTTTAAATTGGTATCTTGACAGATAACTGATTCATCGTTGTCTAAATTCAGATGTAATCAGGTTTTGAGTATCAAGAAACGAGAAGCTTCGAATTAATTTTACAGGAGGCCGGCCCATGACCCGCCAACACAAACAGACGATTATTGGTATAATTCTGATTCTTACCAGATGTAATCTCGCCGCTGATTCGGGGGAAACACAAATTATAAAAGTTCAATCGCCCAACAACGAAATAACTGCAACCGTCCGTTTATCCGGCTCCGGACAGGCAAGAAATCTCAACAATAAAGCCCAACTGGAATACAAAATCGATTACGCAGGCAAAGAGGTGATTTCGTACTCCCCCCTTGGCATCAATCGTGCCGACGAAAAGTTTACCGATAACCTGAAATTAATCGATACGGTTAGCAGTCCCGTAATCGATGAAACCTACACCATGCCGCATGGTAAACGTCGTATTTGCCGCAACCATTATTCTGAATCAACAATTAAGCTCCGGAACAATAACGGTGCGGGGCTTGAAGTTATCGTTCGAGTATATAATGACGGAGCAGCCTTGCGATATCGCTTCGGGGAAAGCAGCGACAAGACCTACACAGTCACTCAAGAGCTTACCGGCTTCCAGCTTCCCCCTGGTGGCAAAGTCTGGCTTCACCCTTATGATAAAGCCACCAAGTACAGCCCCGCTTATGAAACTTACTACTTCGACGACACACCTGTCGGCACAAATTCTCCAAATACGGAAGGCTGGGCCTTTCCAGTTCTTTTCCGAAACGCGGACACCTCCCGCTGGGGCCTCATTACCGAAGCCGCCCTTGATCCAACCTACTGCGGCTGTCGGTTAGAGCAAAACGCCCATAAGGGTCTCTACCGCATACGCTTCCCCAATGAAAGCGAAGGAAACGACACCGGCCAAATCAACCCATCCTCGACATTGCCATGGGCCACCCCCTGGCGCGTTATCATCCTCGGTGACAGCCTT
>CBDURK010000204.1:0-5966 GCA_965369645.1 uncultured bacterium
TAACTTTTCGGCCCCGCTTAAGCCCAACAACACGAAGCGCTACCTCGCCAGCTTCTGAGTCATACCGCAATTCTTCATGCTCTAAGTCACAACCTACCATCTTGCGGATAATATCGTCAACGCACAGCTCACTCGTTGGATTAGTCGAGATAACCTTTCCGTCCCGCAGCACCGTAACGCGGTCAGCTATACGAATAACCTCTTCTATGCGATGTGAAATATAGATGACGCCGACCCCTTCGGCCTTGAGCTTACTGATTTGAATGAAAAGAAGTTCTATCTCACGGTCGGTCAGTGACGCAGTCGGCTCGTCCAGCGCCAGTATCCTGCATCGCCGTGACAATCCTGCTGCTATCTCAACCATCTGCTGGGCCCCAACTCCCAGCAGCCTTACAGGCACATCGGGGTCAACGTTTCCAAGGCCCACCTGTTTCATAATTTCAGTTGCATCATTATTAAGCTTGTTATAATCAATAAACCCAAACCTGTTTGGTAATTTCTCGATAAAGATGTTTTCCGCAACGCTCAGGTTGGAAATAAGATGCAGCTCCTGCATTACCATCCGGATACCATGTACTTCGGCATCAGCTCTGCCGTTTGGCTGATACTGCCGCCCATCAAGCTCCATCTTTCCCGAATCGGCTTTCGCCACGCCAGCTATGATGCTCGTCAGTGTACTCTTACCGGCACCGTTTTCACCCACCAGAGCGTGAACCTCACCGGCTCTCAAATCAAAATCGACCGCAGAAAGCGCCTGCACACCGGGGAATGATTTGTTAATGTCACATGCTCTGAAAAGTGTTCCACTCATAGCGGATTTCATTTAAGGCTTTCAACTGTAATAAGATCAACGGGAGTCTCTCTATCTGAAAGCGTACCCCCTCCTTTAAGCATCTCAATCGCGTATTCGATACCGTACGAAGCTAATTTGTCCCCATGCTGGTCAACGGTGCAAAGAATCTTCCCATCTTTAAGCAATCTTTGAACCGCTGTGATATTGTCGAAGCCAATGACGAGAATATCGTCAGACTTGCCTGCGGCCCGAATTGCCGCTATCGCGCCGAGGGCCATACTGTCATTGGCACAAAGGAGGGCCTTCAGGTCTGAATACTCCGTAGTTAACGCCGAGGCAATCGGTTCGGCCTTCGATGTCTCCCAGTACCCCGACTGGGAGCTGACGATATTCATCCCGCCCGCTTTCATTGCATCCTCGAAACCAAGCTTGCGTTGAATGCCGTTGAATGCATTGGGCACTCCTTCGATAATTGCCACTTTGTCCCCCGACTTTAGTTTGCCCGCCAGATATTCACCGGCAAGCCTTGCGCCCTTGCGATTATCCGGCCCGACAAATGGAATCCTGACGCCCTTGTCTTCCAATACCGCAGTGTCAAATTTATTGTCGATGTTAACCACTATGATACCCGCATCCATTGCCCGCTTACATACCGGTACCAAAGCCTTAGAATCAGCCGGGGCAATCACAATTGCGTCCACCCCCTGGGCAACCATCAGCTCGACATAATCGATTTGCTTGCCTACATCCTGTTCGTCTTTGATACCGACTACTTTAAGCTCATACTCATCTTCGTGTTCTTTATGATGTGAGCGGGCGCCTTCCTCCATCGTCTTAAAAAACTCATTGGCCAGAGACTTCATTATCAATGCAACTGTCGGTTTGTCCGACTTGCGCTGCTTACAACCAACCGCAAGAATGGATAAAATCACAGTACAGAAGATAAGAACAATTGTGATTGACCTGTTACACTTTCGCATCGTTTACTCCTTCAGGGGCGGTTCGCGAACCGCCCTTACAAAACTTTCTACTGTTTCTCTGGTGGGCATCGAAGATTGTGCACCCATTTTAGTTACGGAAAGAGCCGCCACATAGTTAGCAAATAAGGCGGCATCATATAATGTTTTTCCCTGAGCCAGAGCGACCGCCAAACTTCCTGTAAAAGCATCTCCGGCGGCCGTAGTATCGACAGCATCAATCTTTATAGCAGAAACAGATTCAATTCCGTCATTGCCGGCCAACAAAAAGCCTTTTGCACCCATCGTTAAGATAACCGACTTGACTCCATATTCTAACAACTTCTTTGCCGCTATGCAGGCCGATTCCTCGTTCGTTACTTCTATGTCTGTGAGAATCTGAGCTTCTGTTTCATTTGGTGTCAGTACATCAACCATATTAAGAATATCCGGACGGAGCTTTTGAGCCGGTGCCGGGTCCAGGATAAAAGGCACACCGCAATTATTTGCCAACTGAGCAGCAAATTCAACTGTCTCTAATGGAATTTCGAGCTGGGCAACCAATGCTCCCGATGAAGCAATATCAGAGACAGCTCTTTTAACATCATCGGGGGACAGCATTTGGTTCGCCCCCGGAGCTACTACAATTACATTATTACCGGTATCATCAACGGTAATCAGAGCCACTCCGGAGGGAGCTTCTTTGGTTTGGGTAATATATTTCGTATTTACCGCCTCTTTTTTGAAATTACTTAAAGACTGCTCTGCGAAAATATCATCACCCAACCTGGCTATCAAATAAACCTCGGCCCCCAACTTTGCAGCGGCCACCGCCTGGTTTGCGCCTTTGCCGCCGGGAGTCATTATGAAATCTCCGCCCAAAATAGTCTCCCCCACGGCAGGTATCCTCGGAGATTTTACCACCAAGTCCATATTAGAACTGCCAACAACGACAATTTTTGGTTTGCCTCTTTTAATCTTACGCCCTCATACTAAGAGCACCTAACAAAATGACTCTGCATTCAAACGGCTTATTTCGTCTCTGAACGGCGTCAGGCTGTATCGACCATCCTCAGATGGCCTGCTTCGCCTTCCTTGCCAGAGACGAAAACGCTCGTTTTCGGTGCTACGATTCATTTTGTTAAGCACTCTAAATATTTTGTTTATCAGAGCAACTCGGCGAAAAATCACTTACTTCATTAATCTGCCGACCAGGAAATCCTCGAAGGCACCTAAATCTTTCCATTCGGTGGCGCAGTTAATCACTTTGGCGTTTTTCTCTATTCTTGTGTACCCATCGTCGGTAACCTTGATTCGGAGTCTTTCCATCTTAACCAGGTCGGTTGACATAGCTAAATAAATAGCCACCGTATCGAAAAGCGTCGAACTGCTGGAATTGAGTTTTTTATCGACTCTTTTTGTCAACTCTGCCTCGCTCAAATCTTTATTCTCATTCAGCACCCCCTGTTTGTACCATGCACGATAGTTTTCTATTAATGCCCGTGTTGAAGGGCTGTTTCTATTCAGGACTTTTTGATATTTTTGGCCTTTAAGCTGGACTATACCGCACGTATCCAGAGGAGTAATTGTTATATCCCAGCCGGCGGTAAAGACCTTTTGGGCCTCCTTGACAAACGCCTTGACGTTATATTCGGCGCTGATTTTGGTGCTATTGCCGTATCCACGGTAAACACTGCCGTGCATTCCTACAAATTCCGCTTTCTCAGCTATCCGTGGCTCGCGCTCAAGTGCGGCTGCGATATTCGGCAAAGGTCCCACGGCGACCACTTTTATCGGCTTGCGGGATTTCATTACAGTATCAACCAAAGCCTGTATGCCATCTTCATAGATTTTTCCGGGATATGTCGAGAGCTTATAGTCTTTTGCCCACGCATCCTGCCTGTGGCTGCCTTTATGCTGCTGCACTCCGATACCGATTGGTATATCTGTCCTGCCGATGATTTCCAGAAACTTAGCCACAGTTTTAACCTTAGATGAAGTGTTGCCTACCGCAGTCGTAATCAATTTAACATCGAACTCAGTCGATTGAATCAGCATCGCCAGTGCCCACGTATCATCGATATCATCACATATATCGGTATCGAAAATAACAGCAATTTTCCCGCTTCGAGGTGGGGAGGAATTGTTATCCAAAGCACAAGAAGCCAATGTCACTAAAAATAATGCCAAAATCGCCAAAATGATTCGCCGGATGGACTTTACTGGAAGAGCGCTTGTAAAAAACTTTGTCCCACTCATAGTTCGACCTCCAATTTAAAAAGTTTTTATTACGAAAATATGTGCAAATATAATCTAATGTCAGGTTTTTGTCAACCCCGTTAGAAGTCGACGGCTTACTTCTAATGGGGTAAAGCAATTTGTTCTTTGTTCTTAGCGGTATTTTCTAACTACATGAAAACACCGAGGCCTGGAAATTGTATTTTCTTGTTTTTAGTTGCCTTTCCAAAACAGTTAGCATATCTATATGTAAGCTCGCCGCTGAGCTATTTTGGCCGTACTTGCATGCGGGAGTCCGACTTGATATGCTTTATTTGAAATCATAAATACAATAAAGTCTCTTGAAAAAATACATAGGTGTACTATGCGAATAGTAATAACAGGGGCGACCGGGTTTATTGGCAGGGCTTTGTGCAAAGAGCTGCATAAAGATTATGAGGTCATCGCATTGTCGCGTGACTCAAACAGAGCCGCCAAATCGGTGGGAGACTGGGCCAGCATCGTGGAATGGGATGGAAGAACGACCGGAAGCTGGATTCAGCAGGCGGATGGAGCATTGGCTATCATTAATCTGGCAGGTGAAAACGTCGCATCCGGCCGGTGGAATAAGGCAAAAAAAGCCGGCATACTTCACAGCAGGATGGATACTTCCCGGGCGGTACTCGATGCTATAAAGCAGACAAACAAAAAACCAAAGGTGGTAATTCAGGCTTCAGCTATCGGCTATTACGGCTCTCGGGGCAATGAAAGGTTGGATGAGAATTCCACCGCCGGCAAGGGATTTCTCGCTGATGTATGCCGCAATTCTGAAATCATTGCCGGCCAAATAGAGTCACTGGGTGCAAGATGTGTAATTATTCGTACAGGCGTGGTTTTAGGGAACGGCGGTGGGGCTTTGCCAAGAATAATGCAGCCGTTCCATTTTTTTCTTGGTGGGCACATAGGCAGCGGCAGGCAATGGTTTTCGTGGATAAGTTTGGATGATGAAGTCGCCGCAATAAAATTTCTGATAGAAAATGAAAATCTTCAGGGCGCTTATAACCTTACAGCACCGAAACCAATAACAATGAAAAGATTCTGCAGAAAACTGGGATGGGTCATAAGAAGGCCCTCATGGCTGTTCTTCCCCGGATTCATTATGCGGCTGGCTTTAGGAGAAATGGCTGGTGAGGTACTTTTGTCCGGACAAAGGGTCAAGCCGAAACGGTTGCTGGAAGCAGGCTTTGAATTTAAGCATGTCGAGGTTAAAAAAGCCTTAAAGGACATAAAATCTCAAAAGAAAAAATCATAAATGTAGTTGACAAAATTTTTATCGATAAGACAATAACTGGCTCGTTTTAATCAGTGATAAGACCGAATAAAAAATAATCTATTCGTGTACTGGTGCCAACGGATAATACGATTTTTTAAGGACTTGAAATGTATATCATACCAGCAATCGACCTGAGAGACGGAAAATGTGTCAGACTTATACAGGGTCAGTATGACCGCCAGATAAACTACGAGGATGACCCTGTGAAACAGGCCCGGGAATTCAGCTCAGCGGGAGCAAAATGGCTGCACATTGTGGATTTGGATGGGGCCAAGCTCGGCAGGCCGGTCAATACCGACACAATATCAGCGATAGCAGCCTTAGGTCTGTTCAAAATCGAAGTCGGAGGCGGACTGCGCGACGAAGCATCGATACAACAACTGCTCGATATGGGCCTCGAAAGAGTAATAATCGGCACCAAAGCGGTAAGTGACTTCGAATGGTTCAGCAAAATGGCTGAGAAATTCAGCGGCAAAATTGTACTCGGGCTCGACGCCCGGGGTTCAAAGGTCGCTACCCACGGCTGGATGCAGGACAGTGTCCATAATTTGTTGGAGTTCGCAACAGAAGCTGCCAAATTGCCTTTGGCGGCGATTATATATACCGACATCACCAAAGATGGTATGATGACGGGCCCGAACATCGAAAGAACAAAAGCACTTATCGA
>CBDURK010000205.1:0-5962 GCA_965369645.1 uncultured bacterium
CGATACCAAACAGCTTTACGGCAAAGTAACAGCATCACGGCAAATTGTGATTTATAGAGATTGAAAATACAGTAATGTAAAAACATATTTTTTGTTTTTTTTGAAAATTACTGCAATTAATTCTTGCTTCAGGCGTCTATTTTGTAGATGAAACATTTTCCATGTGATTCTTGATTTTTAGGAGATGTGTAATGAAACGCACTTTTTTTTGCCTAATCATTCTATCACTTGCTGTGATTCCCGCAAACGCACGTCGCTTCGCTTCAGGTCCGTTTGAGCTGGCAGTCTATCCGGCGAAAGCTTCTGAGTCTGCACAAAAATACCAACTTCTTCCGAAAGCTGACAAGCAAACCGATGCCGATGCGGTGCCATTGTACGAAAAAGCCATTCAAGCGATGCCGAGAGGCCGCAAACAAGACAAGCAGATACATGAGTGGTTAGATCTGCCGCCTGAACAACTGCCGGCCAAGCAGGTTTTAGAAACGATACAGAAACATATGGAGAGCCTGAAACTCATCTCGCAAGCGACAAGATGCAAGCAGTGCAACTGGCCGATCTGGAAGCCGGGGACAACGCCACCGGATACGAGTGAATATCGCAGTTTGGCCTTTTTGCTTGCACTGTGGGCAAGATTGGAGATTGTTAACGAAGAGTATGATAGGGCTCTGCTCGTAATGCAGACAGCATTCGGGATGGCCAGACACCTTGGACAGGCGCCTACTTGCATCCAGGCCATGGTTGGAACGGCGATTGGAGCACTAACGTGCAAAGAAGTTGAGCTGTTTATCAAAGGCAAAGACTCGCCGAATCTGTACTGGGCTCTGGCCAATCTCTCGAGACCATTTGCAGATGTGAAAAAGGCGATAGAGAGCGAAAGGGCAAACCTCAAAGACTATAACTTTCTTATGCGAAGGCAGTTTGAAAAAGTGTTAAAGCCGGCTCATGATAGAATGCTGTTCATCGCAAAGAGATTGGATAATAACTTGAATGCGTTGCAGTGCGTGGAGGCAATACGCAGTTATGCGGCCACACACGATGGACGGTTGCCGGAGAAGCTAAGTGACATAAGCGATCTCAAACTTCCGATAGACGTTATGAATGACAAGGCCTTCGGGTACCGCCGCACTGCCACAGGGGCTATACTGCAGTCGGAGATGCCGGAGGGAGGAGATGAGGCAGATATAGTTCGGTACCAGGTTGTCTTGAAGAAATAGTTACGAACCGGTGAAGCCATTATTGAACAGGATGGAATTTGACGCACACCAACCCGGAAAAAGAATTCTATTTCAGCTTTTTTTTGTAACAAATAGTACCCTATACCGTCTATAATACTAAATAGCGAATAAAAATCAAGGAGCAGCATATGTTTTGTGCGCAGACAAACAAGCTTAGGTTCGTCATTTCTTTTGCTACCGTCTTGTTCTCCTTGCACGTATGGATTAACTTCAGCGAAGCCCGGGACCAGAGTCCCGTTTTAGGAGAACTAAAACTGGAAGGAAAATCTATTGTGCGTCTGGTTCTGCGACGAGAGGACAACAATGAGAGGGAGGAATTTCGCCGGCCGGAGCAAATCATAAAGCTGCCGACTGGCAAATACCGTTTGCATGAGGTTCATCTTGAAGGTGGATACACATCCCGTAGCAATAATAAAACTATTGACTGGATAACCATTGCCGCCGATAAGCCGGCAGTATTAAAAGTTGGTGCCCCCCTAAAACAAACGGTAAAAGTACAAAGACAGGGAAGCGTACTTGTATTGAATTATGAGCTGCTTGGTATAGGCGGTGAAAAATATACCAGCTCAGACAGGAGTAAACCGCCGACATTTACTATTTACAAAGGAGATAAAGAAATCGCCTCAGACAAGTTCGAGTTTGGCTGAGGCGGCACATGCTCGTACTCGTGGCGAGTACCTCCAAAGACCTTCGGCAAATTCAGGATTGTCGCTTCACAGGACATCGGCATACTGGGCACAAAAGAAGGTGCGGCAGTCGTTTATAACTGGAAATGGTATTATAATGTCCCATCTGTGATCTTATGGGTGATTTTACTCGGTGCGATAATATTAACTAAAGCCAACCGTAATCCTCGTGCCTTGCTCATTATTCTGCCATTGTTGGTTGTAAATCTTATCTGGTTTGGATTCGTCAAACTCCTAAACTTTCCTTCCCTCACAATAACGCAATTTAACCTGCTCTTTAATTCATTCACTATAGGCATTACTCTCTTATGGCTGTTCGCTCATAAGCTTGGAAATCGCAATCGTTTTATTACTTTCCTTCTGGCTTTAATAATTATGATTGTCATTAGCACAATAGGCCAGGCAACAAACGGTGAATTCTCCGAACAAACTATCATATTTCTCTCTTTCATTATTTTCCTGTCTCTTGCAGTATTAATTAGTTTTGTACTTACAAGTTGGCAATGTCGAGCGAACTATAACGGGTTGCGTTTTCTTTTATGGCTGGCCCTTTGGTCAATAATAGCTTCTTTAGCCACCATGATAATCTTCATAGCATTCGCATGGGTTATTCAACGGCCACCGATCAATATGCTGAAAGCTATCATGGTTCAGGCTCTTATTATGGGTTTAGTTACAGGTCTCTTCTTGAATGCGATTAATCTTCACTTTATGATTCTGGCGTTTTGCAGTCCCTTTTTCCGCGAACGCCTTTGTGCTTGTTTGCGACTCAAATCGATGTCGTCAACCGTATCGAATCTTAATACCAATCCATCTACTGAGCGGGAAATTCAGGATTCAATGGACTCGATGAAAAAATAAGTGCAATCACTCAACGGTAATGTTTATTTGTAGAAATTGCATGACGACATGCTATTTCATAGCTACACGCCCTGTAGAGAGCGCAATCTTCTTCAACTTCACCACACGTTTTTTTATCAGTGACTATGCAGATTCTTTAATAGTGCCGGATATTTTGAACCGTGCGGGGTATGGCAATAGCTGCAACCATCTTTAGTCCGCGAAAGAGCCGAGCCTAAGAATTCTAATTTATCAAAGCCGGTCCCCATCGGTTTCGCCGAAAAAGACACGCCATCAGGTGGTTCACCATCATGGCAGGTAAGGCAGAATTCCGTACGAGTACCCGTCCAGGGCTCGGCTCCGCCGGAATCCGGGTCGATCAGACTTACGACACCGTTGCGATGTTTGTTGTTGTCATGGCATGACAGGCAGTCTTTGTCTGTAATTTCGCCGGAAATGTGCTTCGAAGCCATATCAAACTCTCCTTCGGAACCCAGGATTTGTCTGCGGCCATATACACCTTGGCGAGGATGACAATTGGCACATACCTCGTCCTTCTCACCAAAGTCATCGGTACCGACCTCTCCTACATGGCAGTAGTCACAGTTTTCATCCTTCTTGTGGTGATAATCCGACTCACCGTGACAATCGATACACCCCTCCTGATGAGGCAGTTCTAAATCGATTGCGAACCTGCCCGAACTGAGTTTACCTTTCCAAGCCGGCCTTGTGGGAGCAGGCTCGATTTGAGCCAGCGTATCGTCATTGACTTCGTTGTTGTACACGGCGCTGAACCGCCCGACCGCAAACGCCGTCTGGTCGTCAGGAGCAACAATTGTACCTTCGACTTCGGCTTCAAAAGCTTTTCCGGGAGCAATCCTCTGGATCGGATTACTGCGTCTACGCGACCAACGGTTACGACCGGCTTTAATGCCCAAAGCCTGACCGCTGCTATTAATAATCTCAATGTTTTTGGCGGCGTCGGCCGCCTTGTAATAGAAGTCAATTGGTTTGTCGGTCGTGTTCTCAAATTTTAATATGGCCGCTACTACATCACCGACAATAAAATTTTCCGGATCGATACTTAGCCCGCAGCGCAGACCGTTAACCGTCTGTCCCCACTGCGGCACCGGTGGTGGCGGCATCCGGCCACCGTTGGCGATAAGTTTTTTCAGCACTCTTTCAACAGGAGGCAGCCTGAAATCAAATGGCCCCGGCCCTGCGTAAAAAGCTACCTTACCGTCAATATCTGTAACGGTAACCCGGACAGGCCAGGCCTTATAATCGTCATTGACCTTACCGTCCATACCGTCTATGACCATAGGCATGGTAAATTTATACTTGGCAACACACTCGCTCGCAAGAATAGTCCGCTCATCAATATCTTTCGGTCTGCCAACGATACCCGTTTTGTTGCCCTCTCTCAACATTTCAGGGTGGGCTTCGCGAATATAAACAATCAAAAACTCGATATCTTCATTGTACGACGCGTACAATCTTTCCATGTCAGCTGCACGGGATGTAAACGGGGGTCACGTATAGCTCGACATGATCATGCAGACCGGCTTTTTACCTCGGAAGGAGGATAATTTCACTGTATCGGTTTCACTGATTACACCTTGAGATTTTCCTGTCTCATCCGTCTCAATCACCAGCTTGGGCAGCTCAAAATCAGGTGGGAACTCTCCTATATTAATCTTTGGATTATAGCCGCGGGGCATTCTCCTTTGTTGACCCTCTCCTATATTTGCTACCAGAGATACCAGTAGAAATACAATTGTCAACCAGAAGGGAATGTTTCGAAAAACTTTTCTGCAAACTCGTTTCATCGTTAACTCCTTAATCCTAACCTGTAGAACCTTTCTCCATTCTGCCTGATTTGACCCGCTAAATCAATAATAATTATTGCAGTTTACTCCGGTTTCTCAATATCAAGAAAAGTGTTTGTTTTCGAATTTTCAAAGATACTGCCGAGTGTCAATGCGCCCGGTTTGCAGCCGATACACTGAAGGCATCGAACGCACCGCGAATCATTCGGGCTCTTTTCCGGCTCTATACCGTATTCGCACAATTTATGGCATCGTTTACACTCAGTACACTGATACGGATTAAAACGCAGGAAGAAAGCGGATACGCGATTGAAAAGTGAAAATATCGCACCAAGCGGACATAGTATCCTGCACCATGGTCTTTTTATAAAGAAAATAGCTACTAAAAACAGGATAAGGATAGTCAGCTTCAATGCGCTCGGCCAGATAATCTCCTCGCCTCCAATCGCCTGGCCTACCATATTAGGCACTGCCGCTTCGAGCGCCCCGGCCGGGCAAACCCGGCAGACAAAAAGCCAATGCCCTTCTCCGAAAAAATAAGGAACCGCAAGCACTGTGACAATCAAAACCACATAACGCAAATTACCAGTCCATTTAGGCAGATCGAACCTGGGTGTTGGAACTTTGGCGACAAGGTCCTGCAGAAAACCAAAAGGGCAAACCCAGCCGCAGATAAGAGTGCCACACAAAACACCGACCGCAATTAACAAGCCGACTGCTATAAAAGGAAATATATGCAGTGCGCCAAACTGGGCGATAATTCCGATAGGACAGGCAAAAGTTGACAGCGGGCATGCGTAACAATGAAACACAGGCGAGCACACAGTGTGCATACGCAGACCCAGCGGATCCAGCCAAACCAGAAGGAATGCCGATTGCACCCACATCCGCCAGCCGATAATTTTCGAAGCGAGATTGCTTAATTTAGTTTTTTCGACCATGGTCACCATGGTCTCCTTTTTAAGTGCCTCACGTCTCGCATTCTTCGGGCGCCTCGCCGGTGTATGTTTGCTTAATCTTTCCCGACTCATCTCTCGTTACGCCGCCAATTGAGGCTTCTTTGATGAGAGCCGGTTCCGATTTGGCAACCGCCGGTGAACCGTCGTCATTTTGGGGTAAAACGCTCGTAGAATGAAAAACCGCGCCGTACGTGATTAAAACCGCCCCAAGCAGAATGAACATGAAAAAAACTATGATTTTTGTATTTTTTGTCAGCATTACAACGTCTTCTATTATTCAAAAGCTATATTTGTTCACACATTCTTTTTTTATATCGGCCAGGGACAAGCAAATAGTCTTGTTTTCCGGCCCGGCAATAAATGGCGGAGGCGAATGGGAATCGAACCCACCCGGGACCTTATCAGCCCCACAC
>CBDURK010000206.1:0-5892 GCA_965369645.1 uncultured bacterium
AATTGATCATTGTATGTCGTATCTCGACAAGGCTTATAGTACAGACTGACACGAGTGATTAGCGACAATTAGAATTCCCATTCGGCGACAATTACTTTTCCCAGTATATGGCATTACATATTCCAACGTCAAGTCCTATAATTAATTCTAGCGGTAGTGGTTGGTAGTAGTTATCCAGCAGCTTTATTTTTAGTTGCTTTTGCATGTTTGACACGATAGCTGGATATGTTCAATTCCAAAATAACACTGTGATGCACCAAACGGTCGATAGCGGCGGCTGTAGTCATTGGGTCTTTGAATATTGCGTCCCATTTGGAAAACGGCAGATTACTGGTCAGCATAACACTGCCGTATTCATATCGCTGAGCCAGCAGAGTAAACAGTACCTCCATCTCCTGCCGTTCCTGTTGGACATAACCGATGTCATCTATCAGTAAAGCATCATATTTGGAAAACTTCTTAAGTATCTTATCAAGTTTCAAGTCTCGCTTGGACCTGAGCAGTTCCTGCACAAGCAAACTACACGTTGTGAAATATACGCTGTAGCCCTGATGAATCAACTCCTGGCCAATCGCACAAAGCAGATGTGTTTTACCGCTGCCTGGATTTCCAAAAGCAAGAATGTTTTCATTTCTCTCCAGAAAGCCGCCTTCCAACAAAACCTTTACCTGTTGGCGAACTCTTACGGGCAGACGTTTCAAATCGAACACTGCAAGGCTCTTCTCCAAAGGAAGACGGCTGGAACGTAGCAATCGTTTTATTTTATTCGCACGGCGAACCTCACACTCCCGCTCAACCAGTTCCAGTAAATACTGTTCGTAGCTGAGGTCTTCCTTAGCTGCCATTTGAGCACATTGGCGATAATACTGGCGGACTGTGGGTAAATGTAGCGCCTTGAGAAACTCAATAAGTTCTGACTGTAAATCTTTATTTCTGACCATCTGAGCAAACCTCCTTTCCATCTTCAAACAACCCGTCATACTCGCTCAGGTCAACCTGATCCACTCGTATCTCAGTAGCTGATATAATCTGATTGTCAGACTCTGACATCTTTTTGATTAATTCTGACGTAAGCGGCCGGCCTTGGTTAATCAATGATCGCAAAGCATCATTAACGCCAAGTTCCGTTTCCTGGGCGGCAAGCTGAAGTATCTCAAGATATTCTCTGACTGCCTTGTTAGGACTCATATTGCCATTTAACCAGTCATAAGCCATCCTGAACTGACTGGAAGGAAACAAACAGTTGCGATAACGATAATTGGCAAAGGCTCCCGGTTTTTTGATCAGACAGTCAATAATATGACGGTAATCGATACGGGCTTTATTCTCGCCGCGTAAGCGTGGAAAATGATCCATTTTTCGTTGCCCATACCATACTTCTATATGGTCAGCGTAAACACGAACTTTTACCTTCTCGCCGATCAGTCGACTGTGTACCGAATAAACATTGTGCCGAACGCGAATGATACTGCCCTGAGATACCTTGACATCCAATTCCTGAAAATCTTCCAGTCTGCGAAGCGGCAATTGCCTTAATACGGATAGTTCTTCCTGAAAACGCTTTTGACGATTGATATTAAGCTGATCATACATTTTGTCGAGAAACTGCTGATATTCCTGAATGTCGGCAAAGTCTCTGCTGCCACGCAACATCAGAGATTGTTCCAAAGCTCGTTTGAGACGATGATGACGCTGCTCTACATCACCATTTTCATTTGGACGTGCCGGCTGTATCTTGACAGCACGAAAACCGTAGTGATTTGCCAAAGCATTATAACGCTGGGTAAATTCTTTGGGATTGCTCAGGTTTTTTACCGCAGCACTTAAACTGTCGGTTCTATGATACCTTGTAACACCACCGAGCTTCCATAAAGCATCCTGAATACCCTGACTGAGACTTTCAAAACTCTCTGAATAACAAATCGTACCTGTCTCCCAGTTGGAACATGGCAGGACAAAATGATAAATCATGTGATTGAATGGTTGGCCTGCTATGGCGATCTCCAGTTTGTTCATACTGGTGAAATCTGAACTGGACCATTCACCGGGTCGATATACCTGAGTGAAAAACACCTCCCTGGACGGCCCTTGCGTCGCCCGCCAGGCCTTGACATGTCTCTGTAATGTTCGCAATTGACCATCAGGGAATCGGCCGGGGTAGTCCCTTTGTAATGCCTCAAAAAGAGTTTTTGCTTCCAATCCCGGATTATCTTTGAGGTTTTCAGCCACCCAGGGCCAAATCTCAGCGAATGGATCCTTGCGGGTCCGCCAAATATGCCCCTTGGCCATCTGACTTGGTAACTTATCTGCCCTACGGTACTTACGTGCAGTTTTTTCATCCATCCCCGCTTTCGCAGCGGCGATCGATAACGTCTTTTCTTTCTGTATCAGCTTCATTAGATTCCTCACTTGTTCATTTGTGACCACCTGAATCTCCTTATTATCTAATAATCGAGTCTCAGATGGTCTATCGACAATCACCAATGCCAAAACCGGCAGTCTAATTGTCGCCGAACGGGAATTCTAATTGTCGCTAATCAAGCTAACCTGCCGGGATTATTATCTCTTGGAGTTTTTTATCCAGAAGGATACTCTCAAAAAAGTGAATTGTGGTGGTTTACAAAAAGGCACAAGTCTTTTTTAAATTTAGTTCTTGAGCAAGGCAGCCACGGAAAAATCGTTCTCGGGATGAGTCAAGAGCAAGCGGAGGAATGGTTTTGCAAAATAAATGATTTAATGAAGCAAAATAATGGAAACAGTACTAATAATTGAAGATGATTCATCGATGCTACGGGGCTTGAAGGATAATTTTGCGTACTCCGGCTATAATGTAGTAACTGCGGTTGATGGCGAGGCCGGTTTAAATGCTGCTCTCGATGCCAAACCTGATCTGATTATCCTTGATATTATGCTGCCAAAGATCAATGGCTATGAAATCTGTCGCCTCATTCGAAAAGAAAATCTCGACATACCAGTAATAATGCTGACTGCCAAAGGCGAAGAATCAGATATCATTCTTGGCTTGAATCTCGGAGCTGATGATTATGTCACCAAACCGTTTAGCATAAAAGAGCTGCTTGCTCGGGTCGCTGCGTTTTTACGTCGAAGAAAACAACAAGAACAGAGTAGCTACACATTTGGAGATTTTGAACTAGATGTTTCTGCTTGTAGGTTTTCTAAAAATGGGCAGGAAATCAAACTCTCTCCCAAGGAGTTAAAACTGCTTGAGTTTTTCTTAAAGAAACAAGGTAAGGCCTTGACCCGTGACGAAATATTAAATGCTGTATGGGGCTATAACAGCTTTTCCGGCCACCGCAGCGTGGACCGATTCGTAACTACGTTGAGGAACAAAATCGAACCTGACCCGCATAATCCAACATTTATCCATACCCTCCGCGAAATCGGCTACAAGTTTGAACCCATCCAGAGTCGTTAAGAACACTGGCCTATAGGTTCTTCAAACCGGCGCGCCTGATTTCTGTTTTTGAAACAAAACTGTTAACATTTGTTATATAACGATTTACGATGCTGGCCGAAATGCGACAAAATAGTAAAAACATGTGAAATGTATGACACTGTTGCAGGTTTTTGTTGCAGGTCGAATGGCTCGGATTAGCTTATCTTATTATCACATCTAATCAACCGGAATATGTCCCCGCTCAGTGGTGAAATATGGACGGCCTAATCTCCAATTCCGGCCCCCATACTTACCGATGGACGAATCTTAGCCTGTTACGAAATCTTCACCGCAAACAATGGGCCGGACGCACTAAAGATTCTTGCGAAGCAGGAGATAGCCGTCATTGTCTGCGATCACCACATGCCGTATATGAGCGGAGTGGAGGTCCTGGTGGAATCCATCAAACTACGCCCTAATGCGGTTCGTATAGCCCTTACCGGTTCCAGCAACCTGAAAATCGCGCAGGCCGCAATCAACGAAGGCAAGATAAGCCGGTTTTTTCTGAAACCATGGGACGACGATCACCTTCGCACTATAATTCAGCAGGCGGTACGGAATTACGAAATGGAACAAGAGGTTCGTCGTTTGCATGAATTGACACGCCAACAGAAAAAGGAACTGGAAAAATGGAATGGGGTGCTCGAAATTAAAGTTCGCGAGCGCACCGATGCATTGTACGTTGCTTATGAAGATACACTAAACGCACTGATTGCCGCCCTGGACAGTCGCGAGCATACTACAGCCGGTCATTCCCGACGAGTCGCCATTTACTGCCTCTTTTTGGCCCTTAAAGTTGGCGTCAAACACGATCAGCTTGAAAATATTTACCGTGGCGCATTGCTGCATGATATCGGCAAAATCGGTGTACCTGATGCGGTTCTCTTGAAACCAGGTTCACTCGAACCGGAAGAAAGACGGATTATCGAACAACATGTAGTCATCGGGGTCCAGATTTTGGAGAAGATCGGTTATCTGAAAGCAGCTACGACGATCCCCCGCTGGCACCACGAGCGATATGACGGAACCGGTTATTGTGAAAGATTAACGGCCGAGGAAATCCCCCTCCCGGCAAGGATTTTTGCAATCGTTGACGTCTATGATGCGCTGCGCAGTAACCGCCCTTGCAAAGGTGCCTTGCCTCATGAACAGGCACTTAAGAGCATTGCTAAAGATGTAGGCAAGCATTTTGATCCGGCTATCACTGTACTATTCCATGAGATACCGCAGGCAATATGGCAGGCATTGGCCGATGCGGCTGTAAGCCATAAACATTTTAGCGAAGTTCTAATCTCGTGCGGAAGGATAAAAAGCGCAGTCCCACTCTCTCCGTTATTCCGGATGGGGTTCCTATAACCTCTTTCATGTCAGGGGCTTGCGGCGTTTTTCGGACTTTTGGCGGTTGCATCAATTAAGTAGTTACGACGAATGCCCCGAACATTTTCAATTAAGTAGATATTTTCTGTTGACACATTACAAGCGAAGCGATATAAATAAGATAGTGCGTTAAGTTGAGTTTGATTTAAGATTATGTAGCATCAGATGTCATATTATGAGTACTTTTCCAAAATATTTTGTTATCAGTCAAAATATAGTGTCTCGGATCAAGCAAGGTAAATTGCGGCCGGGGATGAGAATTCCCTCGGAAAACGAGATAATAGATCAATACAAAGTAAGTAATACAACGGCTCGTAAGACACTTCAGGAAATCGAACACGCCGGGTGGGCAGTTAAAATCAAGGGGAAAGGCACTTTTGTGCGGACAGCGAATATCGAGCGGACCGCCACGAGAATATTGGGCTTTACCAAAAATATGACAGAGGCCGGGCATATCCCCTCTACCAAACTAATCGATGACAAAATTGTCGAAAAAGGGTATTCGGCTGTTATCAACGGTCGGTTTTACGCCATGAAAGGGCCGGTGTATAAAATTCACCGATTACGGTATGCCGACGATATTCCCATGATGTATGAAGAACGGTATATTTCGTTGGCCTTTTGTCCGGATATCAAAAAAAAGAATTTAGAACAATCTTTATACGATCTGTATGAAAATGTTTATGGTTTGACCCTGACTGAAGTCAACCAGATGCTCATCGCCACAATGATCGAAGATGAAAAGCTGAAAACATTGTTTGACGTCGAGAAACCAATTCCTTCATTGCTGGTCGAAGGGGTTACGTTTTGCGGTAAAGAGATGGTCCTGGAAATGGAAAAATCGTTCTATCGCGGAGATAAATATCGTTTTTCCGTCCGGGCGACATAATTTTTTTTCATATAGGTTAGTGCGTTAAGTATGGGCATATTAACCCCTGGTAAAAGGTAAAATTTATTACAGAGAGGCAGTGTTGAGATGAAGAAGAAAAAGGCATTATTGTTAAGTTTTCTGATGATATATGGGCTGACAATGGGAGAGGTCTGTTTCGGAAAAACGC
>CBDURK010000207.1:0-5880 GCA_965369645.1 uncultured bacterium
TCCTCAGATACGGGATAATAATTTATGCTTAGAACTGTAATATTTGATTTTGACGGGGTTATCACCGATTCGGAGATTTTGCATTTCCGGGCTTTTAACCAGGTTTTAGGGCAATTCGGTATTGAACTGACAAAGCAGGAATATTACAAGACATATCTTGGCTTTAATGACGCCGATTGTTACGGTATGCTTATCAACAAGGGGCTGCTTAAGGCGGGGCAGGAGCAAATCGTTAATCTCATAGAGGAAAAGAAGCATATATACAAAAAACTGGCACAAACCGAAGGCAAGATGATCGAGGGTGTGCGAGATTTTCTGGCATTGCTCGAAGAAAATTCGATACCGATGGCGATATGTTCCGGGTCACTTTTGACGGAAGTTGAAATGGTACTGGAAGATACCGGTCTGCGTCATTTGTTCGAGGAGATAGTTTCGGGTGAGCAGGTAAAAAAAGGCAAGCCCGATCCGGAAGGATTTTTGCTGACTTTGAAAAGGCTTAACAGTAATGCCAGTTTAGCAGAGGGGGGAAATCGGAACGACATTTTGCCGGGTGAGTGTATAGTTATCGAAGATTCACACTGGGGGCTGGAAGCGGCGAAGGCGGCGGAGATGCATACTATAGCGGTTACAAACTCATACGGCGCAGAGCAATTGGGTATGGCGGAGAAAGTCGTTAACCAGCTTAATGAATTAAGTATCGACGATTTAAAACAGCTTTGTTCCTGATTGATGCTCAGCTTGTATATAGCATTCTCAAAGTTGCCTGGGGATATCCTTAGCGTTAGGGAGTTTATTTTAGCTGTAAAATGGCTGGTCCGACAACATCAGCTTTGATACTATCGGTTTTTAAGTCCCATTCAATCGCATCAACAGGAGCTCCGTTGAAGTGACACGGCCGGAGTTTGCTGCCGTTTACGGTGACTAAAAATTTGCCGGCATCGTAAAATAAACTGCTGCCATCGAACTGTTTATCCTGGTCTTCATAAATAATCCAGCCTGTGGCGCTGAGCGTCGAAAGTTTTGATTGCCCGGAGGCGGTTTTGATAAGATCGGCCTGTATGTGAGGGGTAGTGACAGTGGCCTGTTGGTCAATTTGAAACTTACCATTGACAACAGGGAAGTAGTCTATAATCAGACCATCCTCTGAGGGAGCATCAGCGGCTATCCGATTTTCCTGAATAAAATATTTCAAGGTTTCAAATTCGCGCACAACAGCATAACAAGGCTTGCGCAAGTTGAATTTGCCGGTTTGGGTGGTGGAAGGGGAGATTTTGGAATTATCCATTGTTATTATTCCCGGTCCGGTTGCTACAAACAAGCCCTTGCGTGGATCATAGTCGAATTTGCGGGATTCTAACTTGATGCCGCCAAGTAATTTCTTTCCTGCTGTTTTGATGCTAACAAGCCTGACCAATCCACCGTCGGCAGTGAAATGCTCGATACCGGAAGCAGATGCAGAAGTGCGGTCATTCGTATCTTCGGTTAAGTCTATAGTAAGCTTCGGAGCCAGGAGCGTGTATTGCTGGAGGAAGTTCGGATCTGTCTGAATCATTTCGGCCTGACAATCGCCTTCGAAGAGAGCCTGATTCGAGGCCGGCATAAATCTGACCTGCTTTTGAGCGGTTACTGTTACGGGCAGTGCAGGCTTGTTTGGGTCGGTCTGACCTAAATCAGCGGTGTAAAATTTAAGCTCTGAAGCGCCGGTGGCAATAACATCATCGGTAAGCGCGTTGTAGTTTATTCTTCGAGAAAGGAATGTTTTTCGTCCATCGGCCCGGTCGAACTTTTCCGGTCGCCGGTAAGCCGGGGCAGTTGTGCCTATAGCTGTCTTATTAAGTTTTTCAAGTATTTTCGGAGAATCTTTGAGGGCAATTATGAAACCGTTGTCACAGGTTATAACAATATCCTGCGGCTTATCAGGTGATTCGTTCGGTTCGACGGGCTTTGCAACAGTAACATTATTCGTATCGGCGTTATCAGGACTTTGCGGGCTTTGTTCGGCAACTTTGTCAGTATTATTTGGTTGAGCTGCTGAGGGAGCCTGGGCATCCGTGCCAGCTTCATCGGGTTGGCTGCCTGAGGATTTTGAGAAGAAGATATCGTTGATAAAAATTCTATCCTGCGCGAATACCAATTGCTCAGGACTGTCAATAAGCACATTTTCACTAAAGACGCAATTGTAGTATTCGCCTTCCACCTGCTCAGAAGCCGGTTGAGGGGAGGCGATTTGCGTTTTTGTGGCATCAGAAGCAACAGCAGGTTTGTTCGGCTGCTTTGTTTTGGCCGGGCCATTAGTATCAACAGGCTCTTCGAGCTGCTTTTTCGGGCCCGGAAGAAAAACCGCCTGTGAGTTTTTTATATGCAGGCTCTCCAAATCAATTATCCATAAGTATTCAAGATGCCCGAGCACATCATCATATACAAGCTCAAGCCCCGTACCGGTCATGCGGGCATCCTCTGAAACATATCTGACCGAATTGGCCGTTGAGAGCAGTGACTTATCGCTAAGAAAAGTTATGTCGTCAAGATACATATAGCTTTCTTTGACGCCGCCCGAGCCGACAGGCACAATATGAACAACTACATTGGAGGTAAATGTCGCATCCTTTGGGGTTGTTTTGCCCACAGCGGTTTCGACCAGGATTGTTCCAGTATCAGCGGTGATGTTGCATATAAAAGTGCGCCGATAGATATTTATAAACGGCTTTTCAGTTTCCCAGATATCTCTTGACTTGCTTAGAAGCCTTTCGAAGCCAACTTCGCGTATAACCTCCTGGTTCTCGTTGCGGGTTATAAAATTGGCTTTTTCAACAGTACCTACACCAACATCACCAATTCTGCCTACTTCACTTTCAAACTCACTTATGTTACTGTCTGCAACATTGTCAATGAAATCGGCCTGCCTGCCCATATCGGGCAAAGTCGTAGTGTCCATGCGGCTATAGAGCAGAAATATTGCAAGTACCGCCATCAGCGAAATAAAACCTATATAGAATTTTCGCATCTTAACAACTCCATTTCATGCTCAAGGCAGGTATCTATTCAACAGCGGCTGCCATCTGCCGCTGTTTTTCAGGATGTATTCTATTACTTCCCTAACAGCACCACTGCCACCAGGGCGAGTGGTTACATAATCAGCATACTGCTTAACCTCATCGACGGCATTGGCAACAGTAACTCCGAAGCCGGCACATCTTATTACCGGCAAATCAGTCACATCATCTCCGATGTACGCGACCTTGTCCGGCGAAAGGCCAATCTGCTCAAGGAGCTTCTCAAAGACGGGCAGTTTATGGTGACAATCCTGAAAGACGTATTCAATCTGAAGCTGGTCGGCCCGTAATGTTGTCGGCTCTGAGGCCCTGCCGCTGATTAAGGCAACCTTTAGGCCCGCCCTTTGCCACATTCGAATTCCATGACCATCCAGCGAATTGAAAGATTTGCTTTCGGTGCCGTCGCCATTAATTATTATCGTTCCATCGGTGAGGACGCCATCAACATCCATAACCAACATTTCAATGTCTGCAAGGTTTACGTTCATTTCTTATCTCGTATTTCTTATCTCGTATTGCGTTGCCATGATGCGTATCAGGTATAACACAATATGAAGTTTTATCCTACAACTTTAATTGTCACGATATCCTGAACGTCGATGAGGCCGAGGGGTCTGTTATCGGTATCGACTACGGGAAGCTCATCGATTCTGTATTTGTGGAAAATAGCCGTTGCTTCGGCTGCAAGAGCATCTGCTCTTATTTTCTTGCAATCAGCGGTCATAACATCAGCGGCTCTGCACTTAAAAGCCCCGGCGGCATGTTCGGTGAGGAGTCGCCGAAGGTCGGCATCGGTGATTATCCCTGCCAATTTTCCGTTTTTGTCAACAACCATTACAGCTCCGTGCCGCTTTATATCGCTGTTTTTTTCGAGCAGTTGTTCTATCGTATCGTCAAGAGCCACGAGGGGTAATTCTTCGCCGGGCCTGAACATCATCGATTGTTCGACGGTCATCAGCTTTGCGCCGAGTGAACCGCCCGGATGGAACCTTACATAGTCCTCAACGCTGAATTCACGGGCCTTCATAAGGGTAAAGGCAAGGGCATCACCGACCGCCAGCATACAGGTGGTAGAAACACTCGGGGCAACACCAAGAGGACAGGCTTCATTCATCAGGCCCATACACAGCACTACATCGCTATGCCTGCAGAGAGTTGAGTCGATGTCGCCGGTTATCGCAATCATTTTAATCCCCTGCTGCTTTACGAGATTTATCAGCCGGGTAACTTCGTCGGTTTCACCACCGTAACTGAGGACTATAACAATATCATTTTCGCGGAGCCTGCCCAAATCGCCGTGTACGGCTTCAGCAGGGTGAAGGAAGTGGCTTGGCGTTCCTGTCGAAGCCAGAGTAGCGCTTATCTTTTGGCCGATGATACCGGCCTTGCCGATTCCGCTTACAATGCAGGAACCGCCGGAGTTATAAATCATCTCGCAAGCCTGTTTAAAAGAGGCATCGACAATCGGCGTGATAGAGCTTATCGCATCCGCTTCAGCCCGGATTACTTTACGCGCATATTCAAGGTCAAATTCCACGTCCCGGCCCCATATCAATCGAATATTTACCCCCGGCAATTTAGTTTGGATCAGCAACTATGCTTTTTATAGTTTTACGACACTTCCCCGCTGGTCGTAACAGACCAAATCGTGTTTTTCGCCGGCGTAATTTGACGCAGCGTGGATAATAACACGTTTGTCGTTAAGATGTTCCACCTGTGAAATGGCGGCCCGCTTGGTATTCTGCAGATAATCAGAAACCTCTGGCGAGACAAACAGCTCGATCCGTTTTATATGGTCTTTCGACGCCGATAAGTGCAACAGGCGAATAAGCTCGATAGCGAGCGACTCATGACTTTTTATAATGCCCGTGCCGCCGCAATGGCGACATGCCAGATATGTGGCCGACTGCAACGAGGGGCGCATTCTCTGGCGCGTCATTTCCACAACCCCGAACCTGCTTATGCCCAATATCCTCGAACGAGCGCGGTCTACCTTGACAGCGGTTCTAAATACCTTTTCCACAGCTTTGCGGTGTTTGGCATTCCGCATATCGATAAAATCACAAATTATGAGCCCCCCAAGGTCTCTCAATCTAAGCTGACGTGCAATTTCAGCGGCGGCTTCAATATTGCTCTCGTAGGCAGTTTGCTCGGCGTTTTCCTTCTTGCGATACCGGCCGCTGTTGACATCAATCGAAACCAATGCCTCGGTCTGCTCGATGATAATTGAACCGCCCCCTTTAAGCTCGACCCTGCGAGACTGGACTTTTGCAATCTCATCCTCAATCCGATATTTGTGAAACAGCGGCACTTTACTGTCATAATAAGTTACTTTTCGCTTCAGACGCGGAGCGGCAATGGTAAAAAATTCCTTGATTTTACGAACCACGCTTTCCGAATCACATATTATATTGCTAATCTTACTGTTAAAGACATCTCTCATCGCCCTGATGACCAAATCCGATTCCTGATAAATCTCACCGGGGCTTTTTTCCTTATCCAACCGTTTTTCAATAGTCCTCCATAATCGCCCGAGATACCTCAGGTCGTTTTGTATATCTCTTTTCGAGCATCCCTGCCCGGCGGTTCTGATAATAAAGCCGAGCCCCTTGGGCGGCTTGCTTTCATCAAGAATCTGCCGCAGTCTTTTGCGTTCGTCCTCATCATCAATCTTATGTGAAACACCGTGCTTCTTCATCCAGGGCATCATAACCAGGTACTTACCCGGCAAAGCAAGATACGTGCTAAGTGTTGCCCCCTTAGTTTTTAAGCCTTCTTTTGTTACCTGCACAACAAGCTCTCTGCCCTTTCGAAGGCAATCCTGAAT
>CBDURK010000208.1:0-5835 GCA_965369645.1 uncultured bacterium
AATGATTATTTGGTGAAAAAAGGGCAAGTTCATCTCGGTTATTCCTGAAACAAGTATTAATTTGTCAACTTAACCAATAAAGCTATACAAATACATAATATGCCTTGTATTTCCCTACTATCGCTTATTATGCTAATGTTTACAAACGATAACGAGTGCCAAAATGGCGAGATAAGAGGGGGATAGTGGGGCTGTTAAAAAAGTTAGCCAATCATGACTGCTGGTGCATAACGAAACAGGTTTTTACCGGGAATTGCAATAAAGCTGCCCTTCGGATGCGTCTATATCAATGTGATTCGTAAATGGTAAATAACGTGAAGACAGGAGGATTCTAATGGTTGAGCATCCGAATAACTCTACGCAAGAAAAAATACGGTTTCAATTTTATATATCTTTGGTCCTGTACATGACTATTCTTGCCTGGATTCCAGACGTATTGGCAGCGGGGGTATCAACCAGCAGAGTCCCATACACGATCGTCGATACTGCTCAGATCAGGTGTTACAGCAACAATGCAGAAATTGAATATCCCAAAACCAACGCCAACTTTTTCGGTCAGGATGCACAGTATATCGGCAATGAACCTGCTTACAAAGACAATGGGGATGGAACAGTAACAGACCTGAACACAGAGCTGATGTGGCAGAGTGATCCGGGCGCAAAAATGACCTTTAAGCAGGCCGTCGCAGGAGCCGGTACTTGCAGGGTCGGTGGATATGATGACTGGCGACTGCCTACTATCAAAGAACTATACTCGCTTATTCTGTTTAGCGGAACCGATCCGGACCCGATGAGCCGGGATTCCGCCAGTCAGCGGCCATTTATTGACAGGAAATACTTTAAGTTCAAGTACGGCAACGCTGACCGTGGTGAGCGTATCATCGATTCGCAGTTTGCAACCAGCACAAAATACGTTAGTACCACTATGCGTGGTGATGAAACCTTGTTCGGCGTTAATTTTGCCGATGGGCGGATTAAAGGTTACGGCATGAGGAGTCCTCGCAGTGGTGTAGATAAGACATTTCATGTTCTTTATGTGCGCGGCAATACAAGCTATGGGAAAAATGATTTCAAAGATAACGGCGACGGAACGGTAACGGATGAGGCTACCGGCCTGATGTGGATGAAATTTGACAGCGGAAAACTCAGGGCGGGCAAAAGCAAAGATGGAAAGCTGAATTGGCAGGAGGCGCTTTCCTGGGCCGAGAACCTGGAATACGCGGAGTATTCAGACTGGCGGTTGCCTAATATCAAGGAGCTTCAGAGCATTGTGGATTATACGCGTTCGCCCGCTACTACGAATTCGGCGGCAATCGATCCGGTTTTTCAGACGACTTCGTTCGTCGCCGAAAGCGGCCAACAGGATTATCCATGTTACTGGAGCGGAACGACTCATGCCAGCCTGTCGAGGGCCAGTACTGCGGCCTATGTCGCTTTTGGAAGGTCATTTGGCTGGATGCGGAACAGGCGGAGCGGCCGATACACACTGATGGACGTCCACGGTGCCGGTTCGCAACGCAGCGATCCCAAGTCAGGCGACCCTTCGAGATTCCCCCGCGGCCGCGGCCCGCAGGGTGATGTAATCCGAATCAACAACTTTGTACGTTGTGTTCGCGGCGGTACCGCAGAGCCGCGTACCAGTGGGCCGGAAATCCAGATGAGGCAAGCGCCGAGACATCCGCAGCAGATGAGAGAACGTATGGGGCCGGATGAAAGGATGCGACAAGGCCCTCGCACCATGCGAAGGAGTTCGGGGTTGCTTTTGAGGGGGCGATGCTGTATTATGCGGAATATTAATATAGACAGTATTCTTAACCTCCAATTAATTTGAAAGGTAAAGTTATGTTTCGACGTCAATTCATTTGTATTCTAACGCTGTGCGCGGTTGTCTTATTACCTCAGATGGTACTTGCCGGGAATTGGCCCGGGTTCCGGGGGCCGGGTGGATTGGGGGTTTCGCAGGAAAAAGATTTGCCTATCGGCTGGAGTGAGACAGAAAATGTCGCCTGGAAAACAGCGATGCCGGGTTATGGCGCATCGAGCCCGATTGTATTAAACGGCAAATTATACGTTACCTGCTACAGCGGATATGGCATGAGAGGGGTATCAGGCCGGATGGCTGATTTGAGACTTCATGTGGTCTGTGTTGACGGTAAAAAAGGAGAGATAATCTGGAACAAGCAAATCGATCCGATTCGTCCCGAATCTAAAAGTGTACGCGACCATGGTTATGCCGCTGCGACGCCTGTAACTGACGGAGAGCATCTGTATATATTTTTCGGAAAGAGCGGTGTCTTCAAATTCGACCTTGACGGTAATAAAATCTGGCAAACCAGTGTCGGGACGGGAACGCACGGCTGGGGCAGTGGTACTTCGCCGGTGCTATATGAGAACTTAGTCATCATTAATGCAAGCGTTGAGAGCAAATCACTTGTGGCTATCGATAAAAACTCGGGCAAGGAAGTGTGGCGTGCCGGCGGAATGGATTCTTCCTGGAATACGCCTCATCTGGTTAAGAATTCCCGTGGGCAATACGAAGTGGCCGTGACTGTGAAAAAGTGGATCATAGGATTCAATCCGAAAACAGGTGAAGAACTTTGGCGATGTGAAGGCATTCCTGACTATATTTGCCCAAGTATCGTGTCCCAAGGAGATGTTTTGTATGCCATGGGAGGCCGTTCTTCCAAGACCGTTGCAGTGCGAAGCGGCGGTCGCGGGGACGTAACAGGCACGCATAAGCTCTGGCAGGCCGATGTCGGAGCGAATGTTTGCTCTCCAGTTGTTTATGATGGTCATTTGTACTGGGTCAGTGACCGTAATCGAACCGCCTATTGCCTTAGTTTGTCCGATGGATCAGTCAAATATGCTGAAAAGATAGGGCCTCAGCCTTATGCGTCGGCCTTATTGGCTGATGGGAGATTTTACGTTGTGTCGCGTAACGGAGGCACCCTGGTATTGGCCGCGAAGCCACAATTCGAGCAATTGGCCTTAAATGAACTTGAAGATGAAAGCACCTTTAACGCCAGCGTGATTGTATGCGACGGAGCATTGATTTTACGCAGCGATAAAAATCTGTATTGCATCAAAAAGATGAATTGATGCAGTATTCGCACATATTGTTCGATTAAACTTGCGGTGGTCATGCTTGCTACGGTATGTGGTGCGCATGGAAAGCTGTTTTCCCAGATTTCCTGTCTGAACATATCCAATCACCTACCTAAGATAATCATTTCATTGGCTTGAATAAGGCTTTTTGCTAAAAAAATAAAAAAAGAGCAGGTTTCTGGTGATGATACTCGTTTAAACAGCGATTGCTCACTATACAAAATATTAGAGCACCTAACAAAATGACTCTGCATTCATTTTGTTAGGCACTCTTAGAAAGGCATGATAATGGAACAAAACAGTAATATAAAATTCAATTGGCGAGCGTTCTTTTCTGTTCTGGCCGGGGTGTCCTTTATTGGGATGGTCTTTACCGGAGTGATTCTTTTTGTGGTTCCGCCCGGGCGTATCGCGAACTGGACGGGATGGACGCTTCTCGGCCTTACCAAGCATCAATGGATCGGGCTGCATGACTGGTTCAGTATCATTTTCGTGGCCGCATCGGTCTTTCATGTGTATCTCAACTGGAAGCCGTTAGTAAGCTATTTCAAGAACAAGGTCAGCAAAGCGTTCGGCCTGCGTCTTGAATGGGTATTTGCATTAGTTATTTGCGGTGTCGTGTTTCTTGGCACGCTTGTCGAAATGAAACCTTTTTCTTCATTGCTTGCCTGGAATGAGAACATAAAGCACGGTTGGGACCGCTCCGAGCAACGCGCCCCAATTGCCCATGCCGAGTTGCTGAGCCTCACTGCACTATCGGAGCAGGTGAGTGATGTGAGCCTCGAAAGCATACTTACAAACCTCAATTCGCGGGGGATTGAAGTCGAATCGGCGGATGTTGTGCTCAGAGACTTAGCTGAAGCCAATAATATGACCCCAGCACATCTTTATAATATAGCCGTTGGACAGACCGGGCCCGGGCGGGGCCAGGGAGGGCATGGGCAGAGAGGAGAACGGCAAGGTGGTGAGGGTGTAGCCGAGCATGAGCAGGGCGGATCCGGGCGCGGATTTGGCCGTATGACTTTGAAATCATATTGCGACCAAATGGGGCTGGATGTGAATGAGGCCGTCAAAAAACTCCAAAATGCCGGTTTCAAAGCCAATTCAGATATGACCATGCGCAGTATCGCAGATAGTACCGGCATTCATCCATCTGAAATCCGCAGTCTCCTCGAATCACCAATCCAATAGGATGGCCAATCTTTGCATTTAATAATTTATTGAAATTGCGGCCTTTCTCTATGAATTCACATAAAAGTGGTTCAAAAAGCTCACAATCCCATCTTTCTACGAATTATTTCGCACTTTTTTTCATTTTTTTTGACGTCATCTTTTTGTTTATCATACTCAAACACTACAGATTTACGCCATCCCTGCCTTTTTTGTTTAATAACGAGCCTCCATAAAAATCAGCAAAAATCGCCTGAAAAACACATTATTTCGATAAAAAATGCTATGGAAAATTACAATTAAACAATAACCTGAGATTTTGTCGATTTCTTATAAAGACGAAATATGGTACACTTCAGAGCTTAAGAAAGTGAGTTTTTAGTACTCAGAACTATTTTTTTGTAACAAAACGGCATTCTCAAGCGTCTGATATAATAGCTGTTGGTTTTGTTCTATTTTAATGGTGCGGGGTTGAGGTAAGCTCTGTGCCTGTATAAACCTGTGAGTCCAAGTAGAGTTTTATTTTTGAGGCTGTAATGACATTGCAACAAAAGAAGAAATTAGGCGAGCTACTATGTGAAAAATCATATTTGGATCATCTCCGGCTCGAATCTGCTCTTGCCGAGCAAAAAGTTGAACATAGGCGTTTAGGACAGATTCTACTTGAACTCGGCTATATAACGGAAACCCAGTTAAACGAAGCACTTGCACTCCAGGCTGGCATAGAGAGAATAAATTTAACAAACATTTCAATAAGTACTGAAATACTTACTCTTGTACCAGCGGAACTTGTCAGTAAACACAATGTTTTGCCATTACGTTTTGATTCAAGAAATCATTCAGGGAATTCTGAAAACAATAATAAATTGCTGGCTGTTGCGATGACGGACCCGTTTCAGCCGCAGGTTCTTGAGAATTTACGCCTTGTCACCGGTTATCCTATTCGCAGGTATTATGCCGACCCGAAAGACCTGGAAAATGCAATAATGAAATTCTACGGCAGCAATGTAGCAAGGATGCTGGATAATCTTGTGCCGGAAGATCAAATGGCGGATGCAGATGAGCTGGATAACCTGGATTTTTCACCGGCCAAACTACATGAGCTGGCCAGAGAACCCTCATTAGTCAACCTTGTGAATCTTATAATCATGGAAGCGATTGAAACCAGAGCGAGCGACATTCATATCGAGCCGTTCGAGCATGATGTAAAGATAAAATACAGAGTTGACGGCCTGCTTGTGGAGAGGTCACCTTCCTCAAAACGTCTCCAGGCAGCAATCATCTCACGTATCAAGATTATGGCGGATATGAACATCGCCGAACGGTTTGTGCCACAGGACGGACATATCGAATTCGCCGGTAAACACGGCAGGGTCGATATTCGTGTTTCAACCGTTCCGACGGTACACGGTGAATCCATTGAGCTGAGACTTTTGGACAGGACGGCGTCACTGATACCACTTCATGATTTGGGGATGAACGACCAATGTCTGGAAGGTTTTGACAAATGCCTGCAAAAGACCCACGGGATTGTGCTTGTTACAGGGCCGACGGGCTGTG
>CBDURK010000209.1:0-5816 GCA_965369645.1 uncultured bacterium
TTCTGCTATGACTTTAAATAAATATGCTAGATATGTAGAAAATAAAGATAAAAAGAGAAAATTTTCTAATATGATAAAAGATATACTACCATTTGTTGATGATTTGGCTACCGATAAATTTGCTGATAAATCTTTGCTGTTTAAGCTACGTGAGAACTATTTTAAGGATGTTTATTTTCCAGCATCCTTTATTTCAGATGGGACTGTAAACATCAGTGCTCTTCTAATTGCTCTATATTTTGGGGAAAAGGGTTTATGTGTAATCGAGGAACCTGAAAGGAACCTTCACCCTCACCTCATCTCTAAAGTAATGGATATGATGAAAGACGCATCAAAAGATAAGCAAATAATTATTACTACACATAGTCCGGAAGTGGTCAAATACGCCGGCATAGAAAATATACTCCTTGTTTCTCGGAACAAAGATGGATTTTCTACCATTTCTAGGCCAAGCAAGAAAAAAGAGGTTAAAATATTTCTTAAAAATCAAATGGGGCTTGATGAGCTTTACATTCAAAACTTATTTGAGGACTGATATATGGCATACAAGCGACTATGGATTCTTCTTGAGGGCAACGACGATGAGAGATTCTTCGAAAGATTGATAAAACCCATATTCGAGAACACATACGATTTCGTCAGGTCATGGCAATATGCTCAAACACAAACGAAAAAGGTCAAGAGCTTCCTGCGGTCTATCGAATCAATGAATTCAGATTACTTTTTTTGGGGTGATATTAATAGTTTACCCTGTCTGACCGCAAAAAAGAATAAAATAAAAAGGGAATATGGGATAAGAATCGATATAAAAAATGTCATAATTGTAGTGAAAGAGATAGAAAGCTGGTATCTCGCAGGTTTGAACGATATAGCCCGCAAAGAACTTGGGATTCGCACTTTTAGCAATACAGACAACATCACCAAGGAAAAATTCGAAGAACTAATGCCAAAAAAGTTCGACTCACGAATTGATCTTATGGTGGAAATTCTAAAGAGATATTCTGTGGAGACGGCTAAACAAAAAAACAGATCTTTCAATTACTTTATGTCGAAAGTTTAAGCAAAATTTCTCAAAATAAACATACCAAAGTCAAATGATTGATATAGAAAAATGTCGAATCACGCGTTACCCTGCCGGGGTTTTAGCTCAGCAGGCCAAACCGGTTGAAAATATCGATGACAATATCCGTCAGTTCGTAAAGAAAATGGTCGAAATTATGTTGGAACACAAAGGTGTTGGCCTGGCCGCACCACAGGCTGGCATATCATTACGGCTGTTTATCATATCGCTCGACGGAACAGCACAAAACGTCAGGGTTTACATAAACCCGACTGTTACCTCCGACGGAACTATTGGCTCAAACGAAGAAGGCTGCCTGTCCGTGCCGGGTGTGTTTACCAAAATTCGAAGATACAAGACATGTATGGTTACTGCCACTGACCTTGATGGAAACGAATTCAGCGAAGAAGCTGAAGGACTCTACGCAAGGGCTCTCCAGCACGAATACGACCATATCGAGGGAATAATAATTGTCAACCGTATGACACAGACCGCAAAAATCGCGCACAGAAGACAACTCAAAAAACTAACAGAACAAAACAAATAAAAATGATAGATGAGTGGATGGGTAAATTTGTACATCGACTAATAAATAAACTCATTTACTCATATACCCATTTGGAATAGAAAATGAAGATAGTATATCTCGGTAGCGGCCAATTCGGTATTGAATGCCTGAATGCGTTGAATAGCTCGAACCACAGCGTGCAATTGGTCGTAACACAGCCCCCGAATCCGGCAGGCAGAGGCAGAAAGCCAAACCCAACACCGGCGGCGCGATGGGCAAATATTAATTCGATACCTTTCATCGAAACCGACAACGCGAACACCCCCGAGATGATTGAAAAAATAGCCGATTATAAACCGGATCTGATTGTCGTAATCGCATTCGGTCAGAAAGTCGGCAATGACTTGATAAACCTGCCCCCGAAAAGCGCTGTCAACGTCCACGCCTCTTTGCTCCCGAAATACCGCGGGGCCGCACCGATAAACTGGGCGATAATCAACGGTGAAATCGAAACAGGCATCAGCATAATAACCTTAGCTCAAAAAATGGACGCAGGTTGTGTCCTCGGCCAGTCAAAAACCGATATCACCCCCGATGAAACCGCCGGCTCTCTGCATGATAGACTGGCGCAGATTGCGGCCCCGTTATTACTCGAAACAATAGACCAAATCGCCGACGGCTCCGCTGTTTATACCCAGCAGGACCATTCCAAAGCCACCCTCGCTCCAAAGCTGAACAAATCAGATGGCTTTATCGATTTCAATGAATCAGCCGCCTCTTTGGAAAAAAAGATACGCGGCCTCTGGCCCTGGCCAGGCGCATCCGCAAACTACCTGTCTAAGAAAACCGGCAAATCCGTCCGCGTATCCATCGCAGCGGCACAAATAGTCGAGACCTCAAACACCCCCGGCTTATCCGCCGGAACGCTCGACGAAAACCTGAATGTAATCTGTGGCAAAGATGCCTTGAAGATTGCACAAATCAAGCCGGCAGGATCTCCGCTCATGGATTTCAAAGACTTCTCCAACGGAAGGCAAACTCAGCCCGCCGATTTATTTACAAAAATAGACAAATAAAAAATGGCCGGCCAAAAACAAAAATCCGCTCGCACTATAGCAATTGAAACCCTGAACCGCTGCGACCCCCAAAGCAGCTATGCCGCTCCCATTCTGAACAAACTGCTAAGTGAAACCGACCAGAAACAGCGGGCCACCGACCTTGTCCTCGGAACGATAAGAAACCGCCATGCCATCGATACGGTTATTGCCGCATTCTCAGGCCGGATTGTCGAGAGGATACAGGACAAGCTGCTCAACATCATAAGAGTCGGCACCTGTGAGCTTGTATATTCGCCTGATACGGCTCAGTATTCCATCGTCAATGAAGCTGTCGAGAACGCCAGGGCCCTCATAGGCAAAAAACAAGCCGGCTTTGTCAACGCCGTCCTGCGCCAAATCACAAGAGGCATAACAAATCGCCGGATTGACCTATCAAAGAGCAATCCCGCCCGTACGCTTTGCCAGAGTCCGGAAACAGGCTGCGAATTCGACAGGGATTTTTTACCCAACCCTGAATCTTCTCCGGCTGATTACCTCAGCACGGTCTTTTCACTGCCAGGTTGGCTCGTATCAGATTGGCTCAGCAACTTTGGCGCCGAATCAACACGCCTGATATGCCTGGCCTCAAATAGAAAACCGGGTATCTACATCAGACCCAACAGCTTAAAAACCTCAGTGAAAGAATTGGCCGAAAAGTTTCGCCTTGCTGATATCGAAGTTGACACAACTCCGCAAGACTCGATGATAAGAATAAAAAGACCCCGCATGATAACCCAGCTTCCCGGATTCGTAGAAGGTCTGTTTGCCGTTCAGGATTTTACAGCTTCACGAGTGATAAAAATGATCAGTCACCGGCCCGGCTGGAAAATACTCGACCTCTGCGCGGCACCGGGTGTAAAGGCAACTCAGTTGGCTGAAATTACCGGCGATTCGGCGACGATCATTGCCACCGATATCGACGCAGAGCGGCTGAAAAAGGTCGAAGAAAATATTACTCGCCTTGGCATAAAAAGCGTCGAAGTGGTTCCTTATCAGCAGCTTAAAAATTCTAAATTCGATTGTATCCTGCTGGATGTCCCCTGCTCGAATACCGGCGTATTGGCCAGACGCGTCGAGGCACGCCATCGAATAACGCCGGATGCGATAAAGAAACTCATAACAACACAAACTGACCTTCTAAATACCGCCGCATCAATGCTCAATCCACACGGAATAATCTGCTACAGCACATGCAGTATCCAAAAAGATGAAAACAACAGCCTTATCAAAGACTTCCGGCAAAACAATCCCGGTTTTATACTCAGCTCTGAAAAGCTTACTCTCCCTTCGGCTGAGCACTTCGACTGCGACGGCGGCTACACGGCAATCCTTTCCGCAAAATGATAACCAGCTTCAGCATCAAATATCGAGCTTTTTTTTGCATTTACAAACACAATCCACAGCTTATCCACAAATCATAGTTACGATGTGCATAACCTGTTAAAAACAAATTTTTTTCGTGCGCAAAGTCAATAACCACAGAGACCTCTATCAAGTGGAAAAGAAATTCAATAAAACGCAATTGATTTGTTTTCGCGTTGTCCAATAATAGGGACATTATCAGTATTATTAGTTATTCAAAGTGGCTTTGTCACAAAGAGTGAATTAACTTAAAAAGAATGGATTCTTACCCTGCACTTAAAGCTTGAGCCTCCGCTCGGCATCTGCAGGATGAATGCCTTGCAAATAAAAATCTGGCACTGGAAGAATGCAAATGCAGGACATAATCACGGATGAGAGTTCGCGTACCGTTGCGTCTCAGATAAGCGAAATTAACGAAGTGCTTTCCGAGCAGGTGGGTCCGCAGAAGTTTCGGATATGGTTTAAAAATTCAACTAATATGACCCTCGCCGACGGATATTTGAAAGTTGGTGTGCCGAACCTTTTTATAGCGAGCTGGATTGAAAACCATTTTGTAAATGAAATCACCCAGGCAGTGCGAACAGTAACCGGAACAGAAGCGAAGATAACTTTCAGTATCGACCCGGAGCTTTCCGGCCATCAGAGACGTACCAGAATGGATTCGAAAGCCTCCGCGCCTCGGCTCCGCGAACGAACCGGCCCGGGCAAAACCGCCGCTCAGGGACGCGGCATAAAAAAACTTAAACTTTCTCTTGAGACTTTTGTTGTAGGCTCCTCGAATGAGTTGGCCTACAACGCAGCCAAAGTAGTCGTAAATGAGCAACAAAGCCCTTTTAATCCGCTGTTTATTCACGGAGGATACGGGGTTGGCAAAACACATCTGCTGCAAGGGATTTGCAATGCAGTGTGCGAAAAGCGCCCCCAGACTAATTGGCTATATCTCTCAGCGGAGGATTTTGTCAATCAGTTTGTGCTGGCCTTGAAGACAAAAAAGCTGGAGGCTTTTCGTCGGCGAATGCGGCAAACGGATTTGTTGGCAATCGACGACATTCACTTCTTGGCCAGTAAACCTTCGACCCAGGAGGAATTTCTACACACCTTCAATACGATAAGTCTGGCCGGCAAACAGGTGGTGCTGGTCTCCGACGCCCATCCGAAAATGATTGGACAGATATCCGAAAAGCTCGTCAGCCGTTTCGTCTCCGGAATGGTTGTAAAAATTGACGCTCCGGATTTCAAAACCCGCAGCCGGATATGCAGGCAGTACCTCAAAAATCAAAACTCAAAATTCAAAGCTCAAAACGTGCCAATCTCCGAAAGCGTAATAACATACATCGCCGAAAATCTCCGCTCAAACGTCCGTGAGCTCGAAGGCGCCCTGCTAAAGGTAATTGCCTTCTCGGCCCTTAAAAACAATAAAATCACACTCTCTATGGCCAAAGCCGTCCTTGCAGAACACCTGGACAGGTGCGACCCTATCGTCCACGTTTCCGATATCGAAACGACCGTGGCTACTTATTTCGGAACAACACCCACTAAGTTACACTCGTCAAAAAAAGACCGAACCGTTGCTCTGGCCCGCCATTTCAGTATGTATCTGACAAGAAAGCACACGAAGATGTCATCTTCCGAAGTCGGCAGGTTTATGGGCAATAAAAATCACGCCACCGTTTTAATGGCATGTAAAAAAATCGAGGGTATGCTCAAGCGAAATGCCGAGTGTAACTGGCAGGGCCCCGCAGGAAACAAAATCTGCAAAGCCAGAACAATTCTCGACCAGCTCGAAGCC
>CBDURK010000210.1:0-5815 GCA_965369645.1 uncultured bacterium
AACCATGGACCACTATTGTAGCGGGATTGGCAGAGGCATCACTGGGGCTCTGTGCATCCTCGAATGGCAGGTGAAGCACCAGGTCCGCTGAGGCATTGCCGGCGGTACTCAGCACTAAAACAAAAGAGAGCAGACAAATCAATCTTTTAATCATAATATTCCTCCTTAAACAAAGTTAAAATAGCTATTTATACTTTGACTACATACTAAAAACATGTCAATCTCCAACTGTCAGGCTATCATCAATCGCATAATGTCATTTATTTTTTTTGCGGTTATGGAGCATACAGACGAATATCATCGAAGATTATCATTCCTGAACCGCCGGCAACCGGATTATTTATGTTGCCAAGACCAAGGGTAATCGAATTGACATTTGCAAGGTTCACGCCCTGGTCTGCAAAGCGTGTCAGGTCGATATTCCATTCGGTCCAGGAAGTTCTCAGTGCCGCGTCCGGATTGTCATTATTGACCACGGCATTACCGTTGAGGGTTACGTATAAATTCTCTGCGGCGTTACCAGCACTACCTCGGAACCAAATTGTTAGTCTGTTAACACCATTGACTGTCCAGTCACGAGCGGAAGTCAAGACATAAGTCGCCTCGGATTTTCCGACGGCATTGTTGTATTCAAACGGCATCGACTGATTACCACCGTGAACGATAGTCTGCTCGGCAAATGGGGGATTAGCATAACCGACGATAGAACCGTTGATAGCCGGATTGTCGAATCCATCCACCCAGGCAAGAAATATCCTGTTGCTGGCAGGATCAGCGGTATCCAGATCATTGTAGCTTTCAAAATCGTCCACAACAAGGAAGTCAGCCGTCATAAAACTCCAGAGAGGACCTGTCCACGGACTGTCTGCATTGGCGTTATTTGCCTCATCAATCCGCCAGTAGTAGGTAGTATTCCATTCAAGTTGTCCGGCGTCATAACTTTCGGAACCAAGGTTTCCGCTGCCTTTAAACTCAGGCGAACTCGTATCTGCGTTCTTCACAGCTTCTGCCTCAGCGCCGAAATAGACCTCATGTGAATCGGCAAAAACTCCCGGCACCCAGGTAAGAACAGGTGCCTGAGTGACATCCATGGTGCCTTTAGCCGGACTCGGAGTTCCGACAGCACCCTCTGTTATAAAGCTCCAGACATCGCCTTTATAAGTATCGAAACCATCGAACTCATCAACCCGCCAATAGTAAGTCTTGGCCATTTGAAGCGGGCCGGGAGTATAAGTAGCGGTTCCCTGAGCTTGACCGCCTGTTGCATTGTCCACTTCCTCAAAACTTTCTCCGAAGTACACCGTGTGCAATTTAGAACCAAAACCCACCGTCCAGCTAAGTTGCACATCTATCTCTACAGACTCGGTACCACCGGCCGGGTTGGGCTCATAGGCGGTTTTAGGAGCAATTGCAAAACTCCAGACATTACCCTTCCACGGACTATTTGGGTCAAGGTCATTGACCTCGTCTATCCGCCAGTAGTAGGTCGCCCCGGGCTGCAGGCCCTCCGGGATGGCGAAACCGGGAAAGCCAACGACCTGAAAATTGCTGCTCGTGTTGCCGGCAAACGTCCCTTCTGCACCGTTGTTTACGTCGTCGAAATCGGAACCGATGTACAAATCATGGGACACGGCAAAATCACCGGGTCTCCAGCTCAGGTTTACCCAGGTTGCTTCGATAAGCTCACCATCCCCGGGTGACGGACCGGAGGCAACCGGCAAACTCTTACGGCCACTCGGTCCATATACGACAAAATCATCAAAGTCCATCATGCCGGTGTAAGCCTGAATCCCAACCCTCCCATCAGTCCACTGAGCATGCTCAACATTAAACATTTCAACATCATCCACATAACCGGCCAGCCCTGTTTTTGTGACAACCAGCTTAATATTATGCCAGCTTCCCACTTCCAATGAGTTATCTGTCTGAGCCAGCATCACAGTTGAACCGGCGTTATAAATATAAGGTCTGGATTCCGTATTCGTCCATCCGTTTACGATCCATCTATACATATGGGTACTCGGCCCATTACGGTCTGCCCACACCGTCGGTACAGGATCCTGTACTCTAAAGAGCACATTAACAGGAGCATCTCCTTCGGTAAGCGGTTTCACCTTGAATTCGATAGTATATTCTTCCCATTCATTGCTCCACTGGTCTGCCGCAACCATTGATGCTTGCCACGGATCAGATGCAGCTAACTGGTGATATACACCATCGGCAACCTGCCAATCCCCGGTGACCACTTCCCATTTGTCCTCAGACTCCGCAGGATTCTCGAAGTCGTCAAAGAAATATGTCTGTGCGCCAACAGGCGTAGAAAACAGTAAGATGAAAACTAAACCTATAAGCGTTCCGAATGACACGAATTCTTTAACTATCATTTTTTCCTCCTTATTCAACAATGGCTAAAATTAAAATTCTTCTTTGACTATACATCAAAAACACTCATTACCATAGAAGCGGGATACAAATTTATCGTTGAAATGTTAACACCTCCCTCTGCGAAGCACACTCCTCACCTCTTACGACTAACTCTGTGCCATACATAATTCCTCCTCTATCAAGAAGCTCCAAAGTTTCCACAGGCCAGAAAAGAAAATAGCCACCTTCCCGCCTATGCAAGCGCAAGCTTTACTGATACTATCTATACCAAATTACCCACCGTCTCGTCAAGAGAAATCGATGGATAATAAATACAGAAAACTCCTGAAACGGATAATCAGAAGAGGTTTGAAAAAGTACGACAATTATCTAATATTGGATTTGAAAACAGAACTCTTATTTTCAAAACTCATATATTCGCATAACTTATTGCTGTGTATCCCTTTGGCGGCGAACAAAAGACCAGATATAATAGACTGGAATACCTAAAAGGATGCTGCCGAGACTGTAAATCGAAGGTTTCGGCCACTGCATGAAAGCAAATACAGCCATAAAAGTAATCACGGCCATGAAAATTGCCGGAACAACAGGATATCCGGGCACACGAAACGGTCTTTCCATATCCGGTCGGCGCCATCTAAGAACATACACCGCTCCGACAAAAAGCAGTGCAAAAAGCGACAATCCCACCGAGGCATATTGGTACAGGTCCCTGAAATTTTTCATCCCGAACAGAATAGCGATTGCGCACGTGCTTTGTGCGAGCATCGCGTACGCAGGGATGCCGCCCTTTGAGCTGACGCGTCCGGCTACGGCCGGAAACAATCCGTCCTTGGCCATGGCATAGTAAATCCGCGGGCCGGTAATAATGAAAGCACTCACAGTAGCAAAAAACGTCAATCCTAACAAAACGGAGAAAACGTTGGAGGCTCTCGATCCAAAAAGATTTCCGACCGCCAGTTTGGGAACCAGTTCCGCATTATCAAATCCCACATCAGCCAGAGGTACCGCATAAGCAAAAACGAGATTCAAAGCCAGATACAAAACAACTACCAATCCGGCGCCCAGCAGCAGCGACCGCGGGAGAATTTTGGCCGGATTCCTAACCTCACCGGCCAGATAGCTGGCGGCGTTCCAGCCGCTGTAAGCAAACATGACATAGAACAATTGAGTAACCGCAGTTCCAAATTTGACCTTCCCTACCGGCTGCCCTTCCGAAAGGTTTGCCAGTTGTCCACCACCGAACAGAAATGCCGACACGACCAGAAGTACGAACAGGCCGAATTTGAGAACCGTAGTGAGGTTTTGCGTCCAGGCGGATTGACGGTGACCAAAAAGATTGGGCAGCGTAACCGCTACGATAATAGCAGCAGCGGTCGTTTTGATAATGAGGCCGGTTTTATTCTCGGCCAAGCCGAATGGCGTTAAAAGGTACTTTGCCGAGATATAGCCGGCTACAGCTAACGGCGCAGAAAAACCCAAAAAAAACGACGTCCAACCGGATAGAAAGGCAGGCATCGGACCGTATGCTTCGCGAAGGTAAATATACTCTCCGCCCGACTTGGGCAGAGCCGCTGCCAGCTCCGCTACACAAAGAGCACCGCATATAGCCAATAATCCACCAAGGGCCCACAGCCCGAATATTACAGGGTAGTTCTGAAGTGAAGCCATCATGTATCCGGGCGAGACCAGAATTCCTGTGCCCACCATGCTGGCAATCACCACATAGGTCGAAGTCGATAGACCAAATCCTCGCTGCAATTCTTCTTTTGGCATTCTTATTGTCCTTAAAATACCCCCATCTTTAATTCTTGCACGCCCTTCACTTCCAGGATGCGTCTTTGGCCGCGCCTTGAGCAATCCGGCAAATTCCGACGTTTGGTATTACTTATTTTGCCTCAGTATCTTTTATTCACGCATTCAGTGACTTGTCCAGAAAACCGTCCCATATCCTCCGCTGTTCAATCAACGCCTGGACACGGTCGGGAACCTTATCGCTTACTTCCAGCAGTTGCCAGCCCTTCCAGCCCATTTTTACCAGCAGGTCCATTTGAAGCTGATAAGGAAATGCCGCGTCTTTGAGATTGTGCAGGTGCAGTGTATCACCCAGTAAATCCTTGACCAGGCCGAAATTGTGCTCGAATCCGTTGCCTGCGGTATCCCTCTTATCGGAATTGAGCTTCAACCGAACACTCGGCTGGTCAACACGGTCCATAATCGCCCTTAGTATCGGCAGTTCACCGACATTTCCGTGCGCTTCGAGGCGAACCTGCTGGCCATAGTCACCAGCGAATGCTCCCACAATGTTCATCGCATTACTGATTTGCTCGATGGTCTTTTCTTTCGGAACGCCGTTGTGGAAACTGTTCGGAAAAACCCTGACACCGCTGGAACCTACGTCCCGGCTTAGCTTTATAAAACCCTTGGTATTTTCAATCGCCGCTTCGAGCTTCGTAGCGTCCGGCGAATCATAACGCTCACCGCTGGCAATACCGACTAACGTTACAGGGCTATCCTCAAACTTCTTTCTTACCTCGCGGCGCTGCTGCGCGTCAATTTCAAGCTCGACACCATGAGCATAGGATTGGCTGGTTCGCAGCTCAACGCCAAAAGCACGGGCCTTGCTGCAGTTGGCAATCAGCGTCGGGATGTCCCAGTCTTTGCCCCACTGATAGGTCGTAAATCCGAATCTCGTCCTGATATTGGTATTCGACGCTGGTTTATGAAAAGTACTACTGCATGATGTTAAGGTCGCCCCGGCACATACACCGGCAGCAACACCGATACCATGAGACAAAAAATTCCGGCGTGAAATATTTTTCTGATTGAAAGGCATAAATCTTCTCCTTTACAAAAAAACTACGGATACAGACGAATTTGAAGATGAACTTTATTGCGATTCGCAAAAAAAATCTATAAAAAAAATATAGAAAAATCCTGCTCATATTCCCCGTGTACCTCCATCCGGTTAATCTATTCAACTCCAAGCCCAGCCAATTCACTCTTAACCTGGCTGACACTCCCGAAAAGAATTGTCTTTAATCCCGCTTGTTTTGCGCCGTTTATATACTCCGGCTTATCATCTATGAATACCGATTGCCCGGGTTCTACCCCAAGTCTCTCAACGGCAAGTTCATAGATTCTCCTCTCGGGTTTGCTCGTCCCCTCGGCACACGAAAAGACCAGCACATCAAACATATCATATCCGAACTGATGAAAGTACCGCATAGCCGGCTCTTCTGTGTTGGACAAAAATCCCGTCTTATAGCCTTTGTTGCCAAGCCCGGCCGCTAAAGAAAACATTCCCTCTCTTGGTATATATGCCGCCTTGAACGCATCAGCCCACAACGAAGGAACTTTCGGCTTCGATACACCTAATCCGCCGCACATTCTTTCCCAGAACTCTTCTTCGCTGATTACACCTTTTTGA
>CBDURK010000211.1:0-5794 GCA_965369645.1 uncultured bacterium
AACCAAGATAGTAAGAAGGGCCGGGTTTGAACCGTGGCCAAAGTTGTTCCAGAACTGTCGAAGCACTCGAGAAACCGAGCTATTCAAGATGACCAATGGCAACATTAAGGCGGTGTGTTCTTGGATTGGAAATAGCCCGAAGATTGCCTTGGAACATTATGCTCAGGTCACCGAAGCGGACTTGCGGGAAGCGGCCAAAATGTCTCTGTTGAATGACGCTGAGGACCGGACGAAAAAAGCGGCGCAAAATCCGGCGCAGTATCCCGCCGCAAGCGGCTGCAAACGGCAGCAAACCGAATGGGGGAAGGAGCAAGAAAAGGCATTTTTGCCGTCAAATACCGCACTATGCGGCTCGGTGCATAACCAACCACTGCCCGGGACTGGAGTCGAACCAGCACGACCCTAAGGTCACTAGCCCCTCAAGCTAGCGCGTCTGCCTATTCCGCCACCCGGGCTCATTAAATGATTAATGATAATTGATTATCGATTATTAATTGCTGGTTGTCAATTCTCAATTTATAGATTTGAAAAATCTGTTCTGAGACCAAAACTCCTTAAGTTACTAAAAGCTTTTGACGACATCGATTACTGTGATATAATCGTGCCTCAATGAGAAGGCATCCAAAGGAAAAAACGGATAAGTTATTATAGCCCATAAATACAATATACATAAGGCCGATTATGACAGAGACAAAGACAGAAGAAAATAATACCCTGCTGAGCCTGGAGGATGCTCCTGTGAATCGCTTATTCGGCGCGCTGCCGGATTTGAAGGCACACCTTATGTTCTGGTCGTTAGCGATGGGAGGATTGCTGCTGGACCTTTGGAGCAAAAAGGCGGTCTTCGACTGGTTAGGCCGGGAACAATCTCACAACGTATCAATAATTGACGGATTTTTAAGATTTATAATTGCATTAAACGACGGAGCCGCTTTCAGCACCTTCTCCGGTAAAGCTTATCTTCTCACGGCTATATCGGTTGTTGCTCTGATGGTAGTATTCGGAGTATTTCTTTTTAGCGGAACCCAATACAGGTTGATCCATATTGCCCTGGGCCTTTTCACAGGGGGTATCTGCGGCAATCTTTACGACAGGGTTTTTAACGACGGCCTGGTGCGAGATTTTATCGATGTCTATATCGGCAATAAGCATTGGCCTACTTTCAACGTCGCAGACAGCCTGCTTTGCATCGGAGTTGGGCTGCTGATGGTTTCGACTTTCCTCACTGAGAAGCCTTCTCAAAAACATGCTCAGCAACGTAAATAGGGGCTTTGGTAGCAGCACATAAAGCAATCGCATCCGAAGGCCGGGAATCAATTTCAATGGATCGGCCGTCCACACTCAGATGAATTTTGGCAAAAAAGACGTGGTGGAGCAGGTCGTTTATAACTATCTTTTCTATTTTTGCGCCGAGATTTTCAATTACATTAGCCAATAAATCATGGGTCATCGGACGCGGGGGCTCAATGCCCTTTAAGCGGCGGTCGATAGCAAAAATCTCGACTATGCCAATAACGATGGGGAAACTCCGAGTGCCGTGACGCTCCTTTATGACAATCACCTGCTGGTCTGACATCTCGTTAATGATTATACGCGAGAGTTCGGCTTCCATTTCCATTTTGGCACCGCCTTTACTAATTATATGGGTAAATGCGTATATGAGTTCATAAGTATGTGGGCCTTCGAGGCTTTTCCTTTACGCATCTGCTCATTCGCTATTTTCTAATTCCGAAAGGTGTTTTTCAACGTTTTTTAACTGTTCCGACAACTCGGTGAGCCTGCTGCGGGCCTGAGCCACAACCTGCGGCTTGGCTTTATTTACAAAATTTTCATTAGACAGTTTGGCCTCGACCGCCTTTTTGGCCTTTTCGATTTGCTGTTGTTGTTTTTCAAGCCGCTGCTTTTCAGCTTTTACGTCTATCGCTTCATGGAGATAGATTTGCATCTGATCAACAATCATCGCTGCTGCATTTGAGGGCTTTTCGCTCGTGTGTGATGCATTAAATTCTTTTAAGCCCGCCAACTGACAAATGAGTCCACTATTTGAGTTTAGGACATCGGCTATTTCCCGTGGTGAGTTTGCTGAGGCCACTAATTTTTCGCTCGGCTGTTTGTTGTATTTACTCCTAATGTCCCTTATCGAGCGAATCACGGTTTGGACAATTGCAATTTGTTCTTGAGCCTCAGTATCTAACATGGAACTCAATTCATCCGGCCACCGGGCGATAACTAATGCTTTTGCCTCTTGAGCATCAGCCAAATCTTTGAGTTTTCTTATCGGTGCGATTTCGTTTAGCTTCTGGAATATTCCCTCGGTGATAAACGGCACAAAGGGATGCAAGAGGCGCAGGGTCTGATCCAATACGTAAGCCAAGACATTTTGAGCAATCGGCTTTTTCTGGTTATCCAGCATTCTCGGCTTGGCCCACTCCAGATACCAGTCGCAAAAATCATTCCAGAAAAATCTGTAAAGGCCGGCCAGCGGCTCACTATACTTGAACTTATTCAGAGAGTCCGTCACATCGGAAACAGTTTTAGCCAGACGTGAAAGAATCCAGCGGTCGGTAATATCCATTTGGTCAGGATCGAATTCGTCGGGATTAAGCCCTTCGAGATTCATCATGGCAAAACGCGAGGCATTCCAGAGCTTGTTACAGAAATTTCGGCCGAGGTCGAACTTCGGAGATGTATTGACCTGACGGCCATCGGGCAGTGTCATTGATTCGACCGGCATCCGAATATCCTGTGTGTCCGTGGTCATAGTAGCTAAGGTAAAACGCATCGCGTCGGCACCGTGACTGTCGATAGCTACCAATGGATCTATGCCGTTGCCAAGACTCTTGGACATTTTGCGCCCCTGCCCATCCTGTATCATCGCATGAATATAAACATCGCTGAACGGAATATCGCCCCGGCAGTATTGGCCCATCATTACCATCCGTGAAACCCACAGCGTAATAATCTCACGTGCGGTACAAAGGACATCGCCCGGATAAAATGTTTTCAATTCCGGAGTATCATCCGGCCAGCCCATTGTACTGAAAGGCCATAGTGCCGAGGAAAACCATGTATCGAGGACATCAGGGTCCCGCGTCCAGCCGTCAGTTTCGAGTTGTTTTTCAATATCCTCGTTTCCGGTACCAACAGAAATGTATGCTACTGCGCCTTCTTCCGAATCCATTGTAACCGAATGCACTTTATCAGAAAGTTTCGAAAGTTCGCTTTCTAATTGGCTTCTCTCGCCACATTTAGACCATATTGGAATACGGTGTCCCCACCAGAGCTGCCGGCTGATGGGCCAATCGCGGAGATTTTCCAGCCAGGCTTGATAGGTTTTGGCGTAGCGGTCCGGGATAAATCGCAGCCGGTCGTCAAGTAATGGTTTTAGGGCCAGGCCGGCTAAAGAGTTCAGCGGCACATCGGTTCCCTCAATCAGACCTTCACCGAATTTTTCTTTCAAGTGTTCGATTGGCTTTTTTACGGCGATATACCACTGGTCGGAGAGATACGGCTCGATGGGTACATGGCTTCGATAGCTATGTCCGACTTCGTGGGAGTATTCGCGGACGTCTTCGAGAAGCTTTTCCGTTCGGAACCATTCGACGATAGCTTCGCGTGCCTCGAAACGATCCATATCGAGCAAATTTTGTGCTTCCGGCTCATTGGCATCTTCCCAGCCATATTTATCGCTAATCGAGCCATCAGGCGCCATAACATTGATAATTTCCAGTTCGTGTCTTTGGCCGATTTCCCAGTCGTCCGGGTCGTGGGCCGGTGTAACTTTCAAAAAGCCGGTGGAAAATCGCGCCTTTTCATCGTCACTTTCGGCGTCGGGCAGAACTACATGCTCATCTGCGATAATGGGGATAATGCGACCTACAATCGGAAGGCGAACTTTTTTACCAATAAGATATTCGGCACGTTTATCAGATGGATTCATCGCAATAGCGGTGTCACCAAGCATTGTCTCCGGGCGGGTAGTAGCAACAGTAACATATTCAATCCGCCGGCCAGCGGCGTCAACCGGCTCGATAAGAGGATACCTCAAATACCAGAAATGCCCATGCACCATCTCGTGCTCGACTTCATCGTCGGCCAATACCGTCTGGGTTGCGGGGTCCCAGTTGACCAGTCTTTTTCCCCGGTAAATCAGCCCGTCTTCGAAGAGTTTGAAAAATGCAGCGCGAACGGCTTTGGCACAAACTTCATCCATTGTAAATCGCGTTCGCTGCCAGTCACAGGAGCAGCCCATGGCTTTCAACTGGCCGATAATGCAGGCCTCATATTCATCCTTCCAGGCCTGAACACGTCCAACAAACTCCTGACGCTCGAAGTCGGTTCGCCGCTTTCCCTCTTCCGAAAGAATTCGCTTTTCGACAACTGTTTGCGTAGCGATACCGGCGTGGTCTGTACCGGGCATCCAAAGGGTGTTATAATTTTGCATTCGGCGGAAACGAATCAAGACATCCTGCAACGTATTATTCAATGCGTGGCCAAGATGCAGCGGCGCGGTAACATTAGGCGGCGGAATTACAATCGTATAGGCTTTGCGGTCTTTGCCATCACTTTGCAGATTCGCATGAAAATACGAATTCGAAGACCATAATTCACTCGCCTGCCGCTCTATTGTTTTCGGTTCGTAAACTTTCGAGAGTTGTTCGTCCATAACATATCCGGTTTCGATAATAACCTATAAAAAATTCCGGCGCAACACATTGGCCGGAATGTTATCCTAATAAAAGCAAACGAAAATGTAAAGTGAACAATTAAGCTCAAACCCGACATTTTCGCATGCTTTTACGTTATGTGATTTTTTGCTTTTATTGGAGTCTAATCGAGTTTCATTGTCATCAGGAACTCTGCATTGGTTTTTGTCTTGGCAAGTCTGGCCTTGAGCAGCTCAATCGCTTCGACAGGATTCAATTCGCTCATGACCCTTCGCAGCCGATACACAAGCTGGAGCTCTTTCGGGTCAAGGAGCAGCTCTTCCCGCCTGGTACCGCTTCGGCTGATGTCGATAGCCGGATAGGTCCTTCTGTCAACAAGACGCCTGTCGAGGTGCAATTCCATATTTCCGGTCGCTTTGAACTCTTCGAAGATAACCTCGTCCATTTTCGAGCCTGTGTCGATTAATGCAGTCGCGAAAATAGTCAGAGAACCACCTTCTTCTATATTTCTTGCTGCGCCGAAAAACTTCTTGGGCATCTGCATCGCTCCGGCATCGACGCCACCGGTCAGGATTCTGCCCGAGTGCGGCATCTCTGTATTATAAGCACGAGCAAGACGGGTTATCGAGTCCAGCAGGATTACTACATCTTCACCGTATTCTACGAGGCGCTTTGCCTTTTCTATTACGACCTCTGCAACCTGACAGTGGCGTGAAGCCGGCTCGTCAAAAGTCGAACTTATGACCTCGACATCCTCAGCGGTTCTCCTCTTCATTTCCGTAACTTCTTCAGGCCGTTCGTCAATCAGCAGCACTATCAGTCTGACTTCGGGATGATTTGTGCTCATCGCGTTTGCAATTTTTTGCAGCAGAATCGTCTTGCCGGTCCGCGGCGGAGCAACTATCAGACCACGCTGTCCTTTACCCACCGGTGTTACCAAATCAATTATCCGCATATTTAATTCATCCCCAGATGTCTCAAGTATGAAACGGTTTTCGGGATGTAAGGGCGTCAAATCGCTGAATACTATCTTTTCAGCAAGGTTATCCGGGTCTTCATAGTTAATCGCTTCAACGCGCAGAAGAGCAAAATACTTTTCCGAATCCTTTGGTGGCCTGATTTGGCCA
>CBDURK010000212.1:0-5793 GCA_965369645.1 uncultured bacterium
AGATGAGTAAACAATAAGTTAATCAGGATAGTCCAGTGGCGGACGGCTGTGCGGAATTGATTGATAGTGATAATTCGGGATTGAAGGAAATCTGATGGTATTAAACGCTGATTCGCTAACGTCTGAGCAAAAAATAATACAAGCTATTGGTGACTACAAAAAAGAGAATCCCAACAAAGCTGGAATGCCACCAAAGAATTTGGAGGACAAAGTTGGATTAGAGTTTGCACAGTTGAAGTCCACATTAGAGAAGCTGATGGAAGACGGTTTTATCGAAGCTGTTGACCTAAGTGAACGCCGTCCTGAGCATCGCATTCGGCGTAGCCTTCCACAAGAGGTTGATGAACAAGCAGTGAAGCCTGCATTTGAGAGCAATTACCGATTCCGACTTACACCAGAAGGGCTTAAACTATATGAGCAATTGCCAAAGGCTACTACTGGCAAACCCGAAAAGGAAAGCTGGCTATGGAAGTTATATGAAAAAACTCTGAAAGCTTTTTTTGATTCGCTTCTGGGAAGATTTGGGGGCTAAGTGAAAAAGCATTTTGTTCGTCATTGACGAAAAGGAAATAGATTCGATTTACTATTGATTATTGGGATTGAGATTCTTCTATGGCCCTTGATAACCACACATAATCGCACCTTGATTTTAGTGAAAACGAAGGTTTTTTAGCATCGGATTAAGGATACGGTGAGAAAGAAATGTATCGATGATATCACACCTTTGAGGGTATTATTGAAAAATCAAGGGGCTTATACCGAATCAATCAGTATAAGCCCCGAGTTAATACAAATCTGTAATATCAATGATGTAATTGATTTCCACTTGCTGCTTAAGACGCTTCCGACTACGGTGCCGGAGGATACAGACGAATATCGTCGAAGTACATCATACCTGTACCGCCGGTACCCGATCTAAGACCAAGAGTAATCGAAGTTACATTGACAAGGTTAACACCCTGGTCGGCAAATGCCTGCAAGGGAATATTCCACTCGGTCCAGCCAGCCGCCAGTGCCGAATCAGGATTATCGTTATCGACATTAGCGCTGCTGTTTAAGGTAACGTACATAGTTTCGGCAGCATTAGATGCAGAGCCTCTGTGCCAAATTGTCAGTGTGTCGACACCATTGACTGTCCAGTTACTATTGGAAGTCAACGCCAAAGTCGCCTCGGATTTACCGGCAGCATTGTCGTATTCAAACGGCATGGACTGATTTCCACTGTGAACGATGCTTTGTTCGGCAAAGGGGGGGGTTGCATAACCCACGAGAGAACCATTTGTTAGATCGCCGAATCCATCTATCCAGGCATTAAATATCCTGTTGCTTGCCGGGTCGTCTGGGGCAAGGTCATTGTAAGCTTCCATATCATCTATGATAAGGAAGTTGGCTGTGGTGAAACTCCATAATGGGCCTGTCCACGGGCTGTCAGCATTGGCGTTATTAGCCTCATCGACACGCCAGTAATAAGTAGTATTCCACTCAAGCTGTCCGGGTTCAAAGCTCTCTGAGCCGAGGTTTCCGGTGCCTTTTAACTCCAGAGAAGTTGCATCGGCGCCGAAATAAACCTCATGTGTATCAGCAAAAACTCCCGGTACCCATGAAAGAGTTGGTGTCTGTGAGACGTCCTCACCACCATTGGCCGGATTCGGGCTTCCGACAGCGCCCTCGGTAGTAAAGCTCCAGACGTCACCTTTATGCGTTTCGACGACATCGAACTCATCGACACGCCAGTAGTAAATCTTAGCCATTTTAAGTGTTCCGGGAGTATAGGTTGCATCTGCCTGAGGGAGACCGCCTGTTGCATTGTCCACTTCGTCAAAAGTTTCACCAAAGTAAACAGTGTGGAGTTTCGCTCCCCAACCTGCTGTCCAGGTTAGCGGCGCATCCACACCTACAGTCTCTTCACCATCAGCCGGTTCGGGGAAGTAGGCTGTTTTTGGAGGAATAGCAAAGTTCCAGACGCTGCCCTTCCACGGACTATTGGGTTCGGCCTCGTTGACCTCATCAATACGCCAGTAGTAAGTTGTCCCCGGAACAAGACCATCCGGATAAGCGAATCCGGGTAAGCCGACAAGAAGCATCGTCGAGGCTTGGTTGCCCTGGAATGTGCTCTCGGCTCCGGCATCCACATCGTCAAAATTGTCGCCGAAGTAAACGTCGTGCGAGACAGTAAAATATCCCGGAGACCAGGAAAGGTTCGCCCATGTGTCCAGAATCAGTGAGCCATCAGCAGGGCTTGGGGCGGCGGCGCTTGTCGCGGAGTATTCCTCCAGCTTGAAAGCCATCATGGCATAACCTTTGCCACCATAACCGGCGTTTTCAGTTTTGATGGAAAAGCTGCCGTCCGCACCGGATGAAATATTTGTCCACTTCATGATATAACCTGTTACGGTGTTAAAGCCGACACAGAATTCCCCTGAATCTTCCGAGAGTTTATTTACACCGGCACTGGCGGCGTAGACATATGCATCGGCGCCCTCAATGGTCACCCTGGCCCATCTGTCGGTATAAGCTGGGTTGGCACGGTTTGATGTTAAAGTGATAGTGTAACTCATACCCGGATTCAAACCGTTGAAAATTATAGCCTTATGCTCGGAGGTACTGTCAAGCTCGTTTCCCTCGGTTAAATCGAGGATGCCGCCAAAGACACCATCTGCGTCGGTGCCCGCATCACAATTGTTCCCGTTGCTGGTGTGCACATCCCCGTCAGCATCGCCATCACCAACTATTTCCATGGTAATGGTAACGGGCAATGTGGCTCCAGTGCCGAAATCCATCAGTGCCTTATCGGTATCCAAATAGGTATGGGTGGTAACATTCAAACCCAGAGCGGCGGTGCCACCCAAATCGTCGGACAGGTCGTTATACGCGACCCAATCGGCGCGGGTAACAGTCGCCAAAGTCATTATCAAAACAAAAGAAACTAAATAAAACAATTTCTTACACATAATACTACTCCTTCAAACTAAAACAATAAATCGGTTTTGGTTAAATTCCAAAACAGCCGGTGTTTTTTGACATATAAAATGATAGTCGAAATGTATGAATCTGTACTCGTGAAACACAAAGTTCGATTCGCAGCTGTGTGCCTTGCATAACAACTCCTCCTCTATCACAAGAAATTCCAAAGCTTCCACAGGTCATAAAATAAAATCGTCGCATGCCCACGTATGCAGGCACAAGCTTTACTAACATTATTTATACCAAATCAGCCACTTTGCCGTCAAGGATAATACTTTGATTATGTTTTAGCATAACCTGTTGATATAACTGTGGAGAGTTGTAAAAAATGCTAGAATTCTTCGAAGAGCCACCTCTTTCGAGAGCAGAAAAACACCCTAATTTTCAAGTGACTCTCTGACTCCATTTTGTCACCACAAATACTGATTTTGCCTATATCGAGTCCGAATAAATGTTAATTTTTTGCGAAAATATAGACTTTTTTGAAAATTTTCTATGTGTAATCGGATTAAGTAGACGGTGGGAAAGAAATGTATTAACTCACATCTCCTGTTTCGGCCGCCTTGCGGCTGGTCACTTCGCTCGACCTCAGGCCAACGCGACGGTTCTGTTAGAGGGCCTTAGGGTTACCTCTTATTAACCTTAACCGTGGTGTTTTCGGCCATCCACTTGACATCTTCCCAAGAGTCTTCAGCGGGGACGTTAAGCTGAAGGCTGCTAGTGCCATAATATAGGGGAGCGTTCGTTATCTTGGTGCCAACCCATTTATGGATGACGGAGTGCCCGTCCGCAAAGGAAAATCCGCAAGCACCGCCGTGGTAACTGGCCGGATAGTCGATGATCCGCGCAGCGGTCGGACTTGACGCATCCGTACACGCATTGGCAAAGGCAGCGTCGTTAATGCTGTCCGGGTGCTCGTCCACAAACACAAAGGTTCTGGCCGGACTTATGATGCCGGATAACTTACTGTAAGTGCGCCAAACGTTTTGTTGTCGGCTGGCGGGAGCCGAGTTTAACCACTCGCCATAGCCGAAGACCTGACTCATCGAGTTACTGCGAACACGCGGGACCCATCGCCCCTGGCTGTCCGTCACTTTGGCCATATCCGCGGGGCACTTGAAAACCTTCGGGTTCTTCCCTGCATAGGACCAAAGTGGACTATTCATCAGGTCATTCCGAAGGTCCCAGTTCACCGGGCTTGAAGAGAAGCTCAACCCGCCAGAAATCCAATTCGGCCGACCTGGCATACCATCCTGGCAGGCCACGAGTCTGTCGTCGTTGCTGTCGGCGTACGCGGCCCAGGCAATCATGAGACTGCGCAGATTACTCGTACACGCAATACCACGGGCCATTTTCCTTACTCGTTGCAGGGCCGGCATGAGAATGCCCATGAGCAGCGCAATAATGGCAATAACGACCAGTAGTTCGATGAGTGTAAAACCCTTTGGTTTATGCATGATATGTTCTTCTCCTTTCCTTTAAGAATAATCTTTATGTCTGATGCTTAACTGCGTTTGATTAATGATTTACAATCCAATCATTATTTTATAATCTCATACGAATTCCATATTACATAATAACTTAATTTCATCTCAGTTTCAACAATATTCCGGTAGGTTCAGTGTACCATATCACAGTAAATACAAGAATAATAGAGGCAAATAGAACTGCCATACGTCACCTTTTTAAGAAGCTAAAAAAACACCATAATTTTCAAGTGACAAGTCTGTCTCCATTTCGTCACTACAAATGTTGATTTTGACTATGTCAAATCCGAAATAAATGTCAATTTTTTGAGAAAATACGAATATTTCTGAAAATTTTGAGTGTAACATCGGATTAAGTATCCGGATGAAATGAAATCTATCAACGATGTGGAGTATGTCAGCTTCTGTTGAAAGACCAAGGGGCCTATACCGAAACAAATCAGTATAGGCCCCGAACTGATGCAAAACTTAGTAGCCTGGTTCGCATTTCTGCGAACTAATTCAAGTTTTCATCAATAGAGAACTACGGTGTTCTAATTATTAGCAAGGTAACGAGCCTCAGCATCTGATAGAGCCTTGTTGTAAACACGAATTTCATCCATGACTCCATTGAAATTATACAAGCCAGTGTTGAAAGGCTCACAACCAATCATAAGAGGTCCTGGTGAAGCACCAAGCGCCCGAGTTGTAAGCAATTCTCTGTCCAACTCTCCATCGACGTATGTCCTGATGTAGCCATCCTCGAGTGAATAGACACCGACAACATGATACCAGACATCAACCAGAATCTCCGTCCCACCTTCAACACTTCTGTTGAGTACAGACGCGTTACTGGCAGTTCGAATTTCAAATTCAATTTTGTCGTTGTATACGCTCATTTTGTAGCCACCGTTGGCACCGTCCTGGTTGCCCCCAACCTTATGGTCAGCACCCTGAACAGCAACTTTGATCCACGCCGAGATTGAAACTGCATCTGTAAGAGCCAAAATCGGATTGGCTCCGCAGTCCACATAGTCGTTGTCACCATCGAACTCAAGCGTGCCACCTAACATACCACCCATCGGCTGCCAGATGGGATTTCCATACAGTATACCATCATTATCACCGACGCTGTCATAAGCGATCCTACCTTCTATCTCATCCAGCTTCCAGTGCGCAACGATGCATTCGGTTGACTCATCGTATAATAAGTCGGCAAACTCCGGATTGAGCAAATAGTCGATGGCATTGCGGAACATCTGAAGGCCCTCGGCTGTAAGGTTCAGTTCTCCGTATGCTGTGCGTATCATCTCTCCTGTCTCGGGATCAAAGAGTTTAATCTCCTGTGTGCCGGCCGAGAAAA
>CBDURK010000213.1:0-5785 GCA_965369645.1 uncultured bacterium
AAAAGCCAACGGACGGATTCGAACCGTCAACCCCTGGTTTACAAAACCAGAGCTCTACCATTGAGCTACGTTGGCATAAGCGATTGCCGTAAAAATCATATATCGGCCTTAATCAGTTGGTGTATAAGCATTTCTTTACTACAATCACCTTCTGATTATAGCCGAAAATTCACAGTTCATCAAGACCAAAAAACTCGGCGAATCAAACAAATACCGGAACGTTCTCATTCTGCCCTGTGAAAAAAACGGCTGAACGTGTCAATCATAGAAAAAAATATTGTCATTCCAAGCTATATCAATTATTGTATCGGCGACTAAATTAAAGCAGGCAGTGATTAGGAGCAAAAATTTCATGCTCACCGGAATTGATTACTTCGTGGTTATCGCATATCTGATAGGGATGCTGCTGCTGGGATTATATTTCAGGAAATTTGTCCATACATCTACAGATTTTTTTCTCGGCGGCAGGATGCTGCCGTTCTGGGCCATAGGCATGTCGATTGTGGTTTCGGATATCGGGGCTATCGATTTTGTGGGCATTGCCGGCCAATCGTATCGATATGGGATTTCAGTGGGTAATTTCGACTGGATCGGCTCAGTGCCGGCGATGCTTCTGGCGGCGTTTATCTTTATTCCCTGTTTCTGGAAGAGCAGGATTTATACCATCCCCGAATATCTCGGCAGGCGTTACAACGATGGTGTTCGGACTATTGCATCGCTGACATGGATTGTGTTTTTTGCGTTCGATCTGGGAGTTATTTTCTGGGCAAGTGCGGTACTGCTCAACACACTGATGGGCTGGCCTATATGGGTTTCCATAATTGCCACGGCAACGGTGGTAGGTCTTTATACATTCTTCGGCGGTCTGACGGCGGTGATTATGACAGACGTTGTGCAGATGATTATAATGTTCGTGGGCGGCGGGGCTGTTGTGTTTTTGGGATTCTTTCGCGTGGGCGGATGGAGCGGCCTGGTTGAAAAAATATCGGCTATGGGGCCCGCTTATCAGGACCATTTTAATTTGATACTGCCGGTCGATACCAAAACGCCTTTTCCCTGGACGGGCATTCTGTTCGGGCTTACATTCGTAATGGCCAATGCCTATATGATTGGCAATCAGGCGATTGTTCAGCGGTGTTTTTCGGCAAAGAACGAATGGCACGCCAAAGCCAGTATGATCTTCGCTGCGTTTTTGAAGATGCTCATCCCGATTCTGGTTTTGTTTCCCGGATTGATTGCAATAGTTCTTCACCCGGAACTGGAGGACGGAGACAAGGCATTGCCTACATTGATAAGTACCCTGCTTCCGCCGGGGCTGGGCGGACTGATGTTCGCGGCCTTTCTGGCGGGTTTAATGTCCAGTATAGATTCCGTGCTGAATTCGACGGCAACACTCTGGACAAAGGACATTTATGAAAAATTCATACGCAAAGATGCCTCTGATAAGCATTATCTGATGGTCGGAAGAATCACGACTATCGTGCTTTTAGCTATCGGGGTGATTACATCTCCGGTAAGCGACCTGTTTCCGGGGATATATGTTGCGGTACAAACGTTTCTGTCGTTCTTTCAGGGGCCGATTTTTTCGATTCTGCTGTTAGGTATTTTCTGGCGCGGGACAACCCAGTGGGGAGGCTTAGCCGGTTTGGTTGGCGGAATGATGTCGTCGGGACTGATGTATTTATTTAAAGATTCTTTGTTCACGATTGAGGACCCGTTTTTATATGTGTCCTGGTGGTCATTCGTTGTAGGCTTTATTATCACAATAGTTGTCAGTCTTTTCACCCGGAGCCATCCAGTGAGCAGGTTATATGGTCTGGTATATCGGTTGAAACAGCCGCAGGCGGAAGGGACAGTATAAGATGAAGGCTCTTTTGAATTTTGAGTGGTTGAAGTGGATCAGTGACGATGCCGCTAAAAATATTTTCCTTGTGATGTTCGTCTTGATAGGTATTCTGGTCTGGCTGCTTCCGAAAGATTATATCTACGAGGGTGTAGAAAATCCCCGATGGTGGCATAATCTGAAGCTCTGGGCCACCGGAGTGCTGGCGATGATCTTCATGACATACTTAATTTTTTGACAGGTTCTTACGATGGATGAGCAAAACGAATTGGCCGACAAAGAACAGAATGAGAACAGGTTGGGACAGATTAACAGGGCCCTGGGTTTCTTTATTTGTTTCTTTAGTGCTATTGTGCTGGTATCGATATTCCTTACTGAAACGTTTGTCGGCAAAATGACCAACCTGGTGGCCGGTCTTATTTTTGGCGTCATCGGGATAATAATGATTGTTACGTCAAAAGCCAAATCCTGAGATTCGTAACAGCATACGATTTTACAGGTCAAAACTTTACAACTTTCCCGATTCGGGCCGATTCATAAGCCGCATCCACAATCCTGAGAACTGTCTGTCCTTGAATCATACCCGAAAGAGGTGAGGTGTGGTTCCGGAGGCATTCGATAAAATGTTTCATCTGGCGGCTGTATATTACCTGGTCGCAATGTTCCTTGCGTTCGGGCATATCAGGGATAATCTTTTCGACATCGTCGCCTTTCTTCTTTTCCCAGAAGGTCGGGAACAGGCTCGCGTACCCAAGCGTGCCGAAAAGCTGAGTGCCGGCTTCGGGGCCGTCGGCATGTGGATGCCACCAGCCGCTTTCAATTATAGAAACCGCCCCCGTGTCCCAGGTAATCATCACAATGCCCGTATCATCCACATCATAATCACCGAACGAAGTGCTGATTTTTGCATATACTTCTTTGGGCTGAGGGTCGCCTAATATGTATCGCACGGTATCGATAGCGTGAACTCCCATATCTGCAAGAGCACCTCCGCCGGCAAGGTCTTTATCGATAAACCAGCCGGCAGGTCCCCAGTTGACGTGAATACCGTATCCTTTTGTCTTGAGGATTTCGCCCAGCTTTTCCGATTGGACGAGATCACGAACATAATTTACCTCGTCATCGAATCGCCACATGTGACCCACCATAAGAATGCGGTTGTTTTTGTGTGCGCATTCAATCATTTCTCTGCCCTGCAATGCGGAAATGGCCATCGGCTTTTCAACAAAGACATCTATACCGTTTTTCATAAATTCTAAGGCATACGGAGCGTGGTACTTATTCGGAGTAGCGATAACCACGGCCTGAATATCCTCGCGACCGAACAGGCCGTTGATTTGGTCGGTAACTTCCTCAATGCCGTATTTGTCTGCGAATTCCTCGGCCACACTGCCGTCCAGGCTGCACAATATCGGCACCTTAACATCGGGCAGTTCTACAAGACCGCGGGCATGGTAATGGGCGATATATCCCGATCCGATTAATGCGACTCTTATTGTATCCACGTGTTTTCCTCTTACTGATTTAGGTGCTCTTAAGCTCATCACGGTTTTCGTATATCTTTTTAATCGCCTCGACAATCATATCCATATCTTTTTTCGAGCCCATCAGAACATTGAAATGGAAACACGCAGATTCTTCTTCATACACTCTTTGGCAAACCGGCAGATCGAACCGGGCGGGATTAATCTGCTCCCAATATTCTTCTGTAATGTGATGTCGCCAGGGCTTTGTTAATGGAGCGTATAAGGAACATTGATTCAGCGGTTTATAACATGCCTCAACAGTAAAACCTAGATCCTTTGAAAGGGCCTCGCGAAACAGCTCTACCGGCAAATCCTTAAACTCGTCCTTTTTATATCTGAACGTGAAGTTATAATATGCCTCGGCCGTCTCCCGCTCATCGCGCCGCATTGGTTTTATGCCCGGCAGCTCCGCAAGCATCGAATTTAGATATATTGCGTTTTCATCCCGAAGCAAGTTTTGTTCAGGAAGTCTTTTCAACGCTTCGATTAGCATTGCAGCCTGGAACTCTGTTATACGATAGTTACCCGACTGTATGAAATTTCCTTCATCGCCGTAAAAGCCGTCGGTTCTCTTCTCGTCCTGTTCCCTTTCGGGTCTTCGCCCGCAATTACGAAGCGCATCGAGCTTTTCGTAAATTTCCGGGTCGCTGGTAGTAATCGCACCGCCTTCACCGGCCGTCATGAGTTTGGAAAGCTGAAAACTGAAACTGCCTGCGTCTCCTATGCTGCCCGCTTTTTTGTCTTTCCATTGTCCACCCTGTTTATGAGCACAATCTTCAATCACTCTTAGACCATGTTTTTTTGCGAGTGCCATAATGGCGTCCATATCGGCGAAGCTGCCGTAAATATGCACGGGGATAATGGCCTTTGTTCTCGGTGTGATGGCCTCTTCGACTCTATTCGGATCGATACACCAGGTATCTTCGGTGACATCAACAAGAATCGGCAGGGCATTAATATCCAGTATAGAGGCGGCCGTTGCCTGCCAGGTAATCCCGGGAACGATTACTTCATCACCCCAGCCGATGCCGCATGCCTCTAATGCCAATTGCAATGTAACGGTCCCGTTGGCGGCGCTGATAGCATATTCAGAGCCGATAAACTCAGCGAAGGCCTTATTGAATTGCTGTTCTTTCGGTCCGTTGTATGACCAGTGCCCGCTTTCGAGAACTTCGATTAGTTGTTTTTTCTCTTCATCGCCCCAGACGGGCCACTTCGGCCAGGGGTTCGATTCGATATCCCTTAACGGTTCTGCTCCGTTTATTGCCAGCTTACTCATAAACAATACCTTTCAAAACTCATCTCATCATTGAAACCTGCAAGGTATTCTATATAATGTTGCGAAGAAATTGAAATGTTTTTTGGAATTGGGTATGAGAACAGGACCGAAAGATTTGTTTCGAACTTTTTTACAATCCTGGAAGATACAGTCCGGCGATCAGTTGCCGGCTGGCGGAGATAATATTTCCACGACCGCTTTTGAAACCGACACCTGGTACGACGCCCGGACGCCCTCAACCGTCCTTGCGAGTCTCGTTGACCAGGGGCAATACAAAGACCTCTATTTCGCAAAGAATCTAAGTGACGTTCCCAAAGGACGTTTTGAACAGCCTTGGTGGTACCGCAATGAATTTGTTTTGAAGGGCGATTGTGCCCGGGCCGTAACACTTCTGGAGTTCGATGGCATAAACCATGCTGCGAATATCTGGCTGAACGGCCGGCAGCTCGCCGATGTAAAACAGGTTTACGGGACGTTTCGGCGGTTCAGGTTTAATGTTTCAGAATTTGTTAAAAAAGGTGACAACGTCCTTGCAGTTGAAGTAATTCCTCCCGCACCAGGTGATTTTTCCACCGGTTTTGTTGACTGGAATCCGCCCCCTCCCGACCGCAATATGGGATTATTTCGTCCGGTCACGCTGCACCATTGTAAAAATGTTTCCATCGATAACCCATTCATAAGGACCGATTTGGATACGGATAAGCTCGACCGGGCGGGCCTTACTGTCAGCGCGGAATTGACCAACCATTCCAGCCGGTCTGTTACAGGAGTGCTGGTCGGCTCAATAGAGGCGATAAATTTCCAAACAAGCGTTACTCTCGAAGCTGGTGAACAAAAAACCATTACGTTTACCCCTGAGCACTATAAAGATTTGGTAATCAGCCAGCCGCGTTTATGGTGGCCCAGCGAAATTGGCGAGCCGAACCTGTATAATCTTCGCCTTGAATTTACCCTGGACGATGAGATTTGTGATGAATGTCAAACTACTTTTGGAATCCGCCGGGTTGAAGATTACTTTAACGAACAGGGGCATCGAGGCTATAAGATCAACGGCAGGAAAATTCTCATAATGTCAGCCGGCTGGAGCGATGACATGCTCCTGGCCGACACGCCTGAAAAACTCGAAGCGCAAATACA
>CBDURK010000214.1:0-5775 GCA_965369645.1 uncultured bacterium
ATAACGCTGGCCTTATGCCAACGAAAATTAAAACAACCGCCGCCGCAACCTGGCCAAATATTTTCTGCCCGGGTTTTATATCAAATATGTCATCGATGAGCCCTATAAGGCATGCTATCGACCCGCCAGCCAAAACCGCCACCAGCCATGTGAATGACAGGCGAAAATGCTCCGGTTCGAATGAACTCGCCGAAGTCCGGTCGCTAATGCAATAAATACCTGTAAGTATGCCAACGGTCAGCCCCGCTAAAATACCTACACCACCAAGATAAGCAACACTACCTTTGTGAGTTTTCACCAATTTATCCGGTTTATCAACAATTCCAAGCTTCAGGGCGATATTCTTGCACAGCAAGGTGGCAATTAAGGCTGAAATAAATGAAAACACCGGCACAGGCCAGAATTGCAACACCCAACTAAGGGGTCTTTCAGGACCTATGAGATTGTCTAACATTATTGCCATCCTCTAACTGAATAATTCCCGGACAGGAAGCTTTTTGCAGGCTTCACGCAGTTTACAGAACGAATACAAATCTGTCCAGACGAATCACTGTGGCCTTGACATGGGAGTTATATTCGGATACACTGTTGCTTACTCTGCGAAATTGCTACTGTTAAGCTCGTCGATAAACCGGCTGTCTTTTAATAATCACAGTGAGGTCGAATGAACCTTTTTAATATTTGTAAACGTGTGCTTGATATTTTGATTGCCATAGCCGTGATGGTTATTCTGTCTCCGGCAATAGTTGCGATATGGATATCTATACAGCTTAGCAGTAAAGGACCTGCAATATTCAAGCAAGAAAGGGCAGGAAAAAACAGCGTACCGTTTGTATTTTACAAATTCAGAACTATGAAACCGGATGTTGAGCCTTTTGGGCCAAGCCCGAAATCCGGCCAGGACCCCCGTTTGACAAAAGTCGGGAAGTTTCTCCGAGAGTACTCACTCGACGAACTGCCCCAGTTATTTAATATATTAAAGGGGGATATGAGTATTGTCGGACCTCGGCCTCTGTATATTTCCCAGATACCAGAATGGAACGAAAGGCAAAAAAAGCGGCTGCTTGTAAAGCCCGGCCTTACGGGTTTGGCACAAATCGAGGGCAGGGCGGAGCTTACACGCGAAGAAAAACTTGAATTCGACGTTAAATATGTGGAAACCGCCTCCTTATTAACCGATATAAGAATAATACTGGCGACCGTTGCCTATGTGTTCAAGCGGAAAAGCATCTACGAAAAAAGCTACTCACAAACCGAATACACACGAGGCCAGAGCAAACATGGAACATGAAATAAATATGTTAAATTCAATATCCGTTACACAAATGAAACACCTGACAAAAATAGAGCAGTTGGAGCAATTAAGCGAGCAGGAAAGAACCCAGCTAAAGAAAGTTGCTGAAACGTTTTCTTTTCGCAGCAACGATTATTACTTGTCACTCATTAACTGGGATGACCCCGACGACCCTATTCGTACGATTATTATCCCACACTCGCACGAGCTTGAAAAATGGGGCAGGCTTGACCCCTCAGACGAAGAAAGCTATACGATCATACCCGGGCTCGAACATAAATATCATTCCACAGCGCTGCTTTTAATCAGTAATGTATGCGAGGGCATCTGCCGGTATTGTTTCCGTAAGCGAGTTTTCATAGACCCACAAAGGACATATCTTCGCGATACGGCTGCGGCTATGCAATACATAACAGAGCATAAAGAGATAACAAACGTTCTATTAACCGGTGGAGATCCACTTGTACTGAAAACGTCAAAACTCGATAACATCATCCGACAGCTAAGAGAGATTGAACACGTACAAGTAATTCGGATAGGTACAAAGATGCCAGCATTCAATCCGTATCGTATCACCGAAGACCCTGCATTGCTTGAGATGATAAGCAACTACACTACGGAACAAAAGAAGATATACATAATGACCCACTTTGTTCATCCCCGTGAATTGACCGATGTGGCCATAAAAAGTGTCAATTTGCTCCAAAAGGCCGGGGCATTACTGGCAAATCAGACACCCCTTATAAGAGGCGTCAATTCCAACCCGGAGGTTCTGGCTGAGCTGCTCGGGAAACTGTCTTTTATTGGTGCGGTTCCTTATTATATTTTCCAGTGTCGTCCGGCAATCGGCAATAAAGCTTACTCGGTTCCAATTGAAAAAGGTTATGAGATTGTCGAGCAAGCCAAATCCATGGTATCAGGACTGGCAAAACGGGTACGCTATACAATGTCACACACAACCGGTAAGATTGAAATCCTCGGCAAAACAAAAGACTTTGTTTACTTCAAATACCATCGGGCCGCTGACGACCAGGACAGCGGACGGTTTCTGGTCTTCAAAAGTAATCCAGACGCCTACTGGTTCGACGACTATGATGAAGTAGTTCACGATTATCCGATGAATCAGCCATACAGGGCCTACGGCCCGGAATAAACCTGCAATTTCCGATTCCACCTTGCACCAATTTGGGGTGATGATAAAGCATATTGAAAAATGGCCTGTAGAACTGCGATAATTACTTTGCTGATGTTAATATGCAGTGGAAAAGGACATGCGTTAGAACCCAACGAGATCCTTGTTATAGCCAACAGGCAAATTTCTACGTCGAAGCGGATTGCAGAGTACTACTGCAAAAAACGAAATATACCGAAGAAGAATATTATCTATCTTGCTTTAGGTTACAATCCACGTGAGAGAATCAGCAGGGACGAGTATGAAAAATCCCTTGCTTTGCCAATCAGAAAGCGTTTGCAGCGAAGATTTCCCGGCGAAATCAGATGCCTGGTGACAACCTATGGCATACCTGTCAAGGCAGGCTCGCAAGGGCCCATGCCGGGGAAAGGGCGTAAAATAAATGAATTAAAGAAACTGCTCAGCAAGGAAAAGCAAAAGCTTGAACAACTGAAACAGAACTCCGCACTTGATCCTCAACAGGTATCAATTCAGACAAAACAAATCAATCAAAAAATCACTCAGATGCAGCTTGAAATCGGCCGCATCAGCGGCAAAGAGACAAATGCCTCGGTGGATAGCGAATTATCGATGTTATTGTTCCAATCCTACGATTTATACCGATGGCAACCTAATATGCTAAGAGGTCAAGTTCCGGGCTTAGGTTTCAAAACGCTTATGGTTAGTCGGCTGGATGGCCCGGACTATAAAATCATTAAGGGCCTTATAGACAAAGCGATAACTGCAGAAAAAACAGGATTAAGAGGTAACGCCTACATAGATTCACGCGGCATTGTAAAAAAGGACCTGTACGGCTATTTTGACCAATCCTTGCGAGATTTGGGAGCGTTCATACATTCGAATACGAAGATGCCAATTAAAACCGAACAAACGGGGAAGCTCTTTCAACCCGGGAGCTGCCCACAAACGGCTGTTTATTGCGGCTGGTACAGTGTGAGAAAATACGTGGATGCCTTTGATTTTGTTGACGGTGCCGTGGGATTTCATATCGCCAGCTACGAGGCCCAAAAACTCAGAGATCCAAGCAGCAGTGCCTGGTGCGCTGCAATGCTGCGAGACGGCATCACCGCAACACTGGGTGCTGTGGATGAACCATACCTTCACTCATTCCCTCAACCGAAAGAATTCTTCGCAGAGCTGTTCAAGGGCAGTTGTCTCGTTGAGGCATACTACCATACAAAACCGTTTAATTCCTGGCAATTGGTTCTGATAGGTGATCCGCTATATCGACCTTTTAAAAATGCTATAGATTAAAACTTAAGATTGAGCTATGTCTTTTGCATCTTGAGTCTTGTGAGACAACTTCATCAGACAGGTTGTAACTACAACGGCTGCAAGTGCAACAACAGAAATAATTACTTCCTGCAATCCGAGAACTTTGCCAAGAGCGATAGAGAACAGTTTTACCGTCAATAATAAGACCGTCGGCCCGGCCAATGCCAATACCAACCATTGAGGTTTAGGGGGCTTCAGCGAAAGATAAAGATGTATATACTGTATCCACAGCATAGTAAATATTGCGTATGCAAACAGATGAAATATTGCGTACGCTACCGGGACCATCTCAGCTAAATTCGCCTGTGCGATATTCGTTATGCCAAAGATTACAGTACCGACAACTAAAAGAGCAGCAGGCCAAAAGGTGAAAACCGAAAACAGAATCAAGCCTGTCAGCGTGCCTGCAAAATTTGCGGCCATATCCCTAACATCACAATTGCGCCCTACAATGCCCTGAAGCAGTTCATCAACAACCCCATATCCGATTACGATGAAAAAAACCCACCATACGCCAGCTCTTCGCCAGTTCACTTTTTTATCGCCGCTGATTGCATACCAGAGCAGGAAAACCAAAGTCAGATAGGCAAGGAAGTGAAGACTTTTATCGGAAACGCCGGCCTTACGAACCAACGCCGGGACCGGTATATGGGCAACAATAAAAAATGCAGGCCAATAGAAAACCAACGAAATTATAGTCACCTTTTGTCTTCGCGATAAAGCCATTTAAACATCCTATAAGAGTTCATAATTAAGAAAAACCGAAGACTCAGCCCTACGGTCTTTCTTTGATTTTACCAGAGATTTGTTGATGATGTAATAGATAGTTTGCACGAAATTGAATACAACATTACCTATAAAAAATAAAGTTTAATGTGGGAAATGCCGTATTGTACATGTATAATATAAGTATATTATAAGCCCCACTTCAAAAAATTAATTTGGAGGACTAAGAAAATGAAACGTTTTGCAATCCTTGGAATAGTCTTAATTTGTTTTGCGGGCCTTTGTCTCGGTCAACGCAGAAGCCGAAGCCGGACACCACAAAAGATAGTACATCTTACAAAGCCGAAACTAATGGGAACGGTCAGTTTCGAAGAAGCCCTGGCTAAACGGCGAAGTATTCGCTTATTTGCCAACAAACCGCTCGAATACGAGCAGATTAGTCAATTGGCATGGGCCGGTCAAGGTATAACGGAAAAACAAAGAGGTCTGCGAACGGCACCATCGGCCGGAGAAATTTACCCCATAGAGCTGTATTTTGCCACCGAGGAGGGTCTGTTCGTTTATCGCCCGGCCGAACACAGTCTGGAGCAAACCTCCGACAAGGACATACGCAGCAGTTTAGCTGCTGCCGCTTCGATGCAGGAGTCGGTGGCTACGGCCGGCTGCGATATTATTATTGCAGGCTCTGCCAGAAAGCTTACAACTCAGTTTCGCAATAAAGCCAAAACATATATGCTGCTTGAAGCCGGGCACGTTGCTCAGAATATTCTTCTGCAGGCTGCTTGCCTGAATTTGGGCTCAGTACCGGTTGGGGGCTTTACAGCAAAGCAAGTCAGCAGAGCATGCAGATTACCGGCAGGCTTTGAGCCGGTTTATATAATTTGCGTCGGTCATACAATGGAGCAGGCCGCAGCAGAAGCATCGATAAACCAGGAGGACGCAGGAGCAAAAAGAGCGGCTTTAATAGTTGCCAGGCAAAATTTCCGTGAGGAGGAACTTTTCGAGACAAAAAGGGCGCTCGATGCAGCAGGCGTTCAGACGGTTATAGCAAGCACAAGAATAGGAACTCTCAGAGGCATGCTTGGAAGAATTACCGAGGCAAGCGTTCTGGTGGGCCAATTGAATATCAGTGATTACGACGCAATAATTTTCATAGGAGGCCCTGGGGCCGTTGAGTATGTCGCTAATCCTGTTGTGTTGAATCTTGCTCGGGAGGCCGTACGCAACAGAAGGGTCCTCGCAGCAATTGGCACAGCACCTACTATCCTGGCCAACGCAGGTGTACTCA
>CBDURK010000215.1:0-5757 GCA_965369645.1 uncultured bacterium
CCCCCATAGCCATGGCGCCTGGGATGGGACTCAACGCCTTTTTCGCATACAGTCTTGTATTAGGCGACAAAGTTCCGTGGGAAACGGCCCTGGGCGTTGTATTTCTTTCGGGCCTGTTTTTTTGGATATTGACCCTATTGGGACTGAGAAAAAAGCTTGTCGAGGCGATACCGTCATCGTTGGTCTCGGCTATTTCGGTCGGGATTGGTTTATTTATTACCTTCATTGGTCTGAAAAATCTCGGCGTTATTGTCCAGGGCAGCGAAGCAACTCTGGTGAAGGCCGGCCAGCTCAACGCGACAGTGCTGATAGGTATGGCCGGACTTGTTGTAATGCTCTTTCTTGAAATGATGAAGATAAAGGGTGCACTGCTGGTCGGTATTATTTTTTCGACCGCCCTGGCGGCAATATTCGGCTATATCCCAAAGCCCGAACAATGGATTACCTCGAATCTTAATCTGTCGGCCGTAGCGCTTCGCCTCGACATTGTAGGTGCCCTTAAGTGGAGTCTGTTCGGCAGCATCTTTACTCTTATGTTTATCGATATGTTCGACAGTGTCGGGACCCTGGTCGCGTGCTGCCACCAGGCAAATATGGTTGATGAGAAAAACAAAATAAAAGGTCTGGGCAAACTGTTGGGACTCGACGCCGTCGCAACTATGATGGGCGCCCTGTTAGGGACATCAACCACGACTGCGTATATCGAATCAGCGGCGGGAATCGAACAGGGTGGACGCTCGGGCCTGACTTCGGTTGTTACAGGTATTTTGTTCCTGCTGGCGCTGGTGTTTGTGCCAGTTGTGCAAATAGTGCCGAGATATGCCGCGGCGCCGGCGCTTATTATGGTCGGGCTGTTCATGATGAAAGAAGTCAGGAGAATAGACTTTACGAACCTCGAAGAAGCTTTCCCCGCGTTTATAATAATAGTAATGATAGCCCTGAGCTACAGCATAAGTACCGGACTGGCGTTCGGCTTTATCTCATTTGCTATGATGAAAGTATTATCCGGCAAGGCAAGAGATGTTAAGCCGGCAATGTGGATTATTGCGATTTTCTCCCTGTTGTTTTTAACACTGGAACAGATACCCAATCTTATTGAGCGTATTAAATCTTTTTTCTGAACCTTTGTCACTGAATAACTCAGGACAAGATGGGGGAATTAGAAGTTCTCTATAATTGCCGCTGTGTGGATTGCGACCAGCATCAGGTAATCCAAATCGCTCAGGTCGTAGTGCCCGTGGTCCATAGAGTTGTCGATATATAACACACCGAAACAGCCGGAAGGGTCCACAATAGGCGCAATCAGTGCAGAGCGTATCCTGCTGGCTTCCGTTGGAGTCGAGGCCTTCGGCACAAGTGTAAACTGTTTGGTTTCAATGGACTGGTTAATTTTCTCTCTGAGTTTCAAATCGATTAAAGCCACCCCGTGGCCGTCTCGACTTTTACCCGCGTTGCTGGTCATTGGACCGGCATTCTGGTTTCTCAAGGCGCACCAGCAATGGTATCCGCTGAACTGTTTCAATCCGATACCCAATAAGACCTTTAGAAGCACATCGAGACCGTTGGCTTTGCAGATTGCCTCGGTTGCCTCCATATAATCTTTTGCCCTTTTGGCCGGAAGCGTAATATCCGGGGCCCGCTCGACGGTCGGCTTTCTTACTATAACTTCACTGCTCGGGTCCGCCAGTGCCGCTGTCGATTTGTAAGTGGTCGGCACGAGCGTATCATCCAGATGAATAGGTGCGCCGGTGTCGAGCTTGGTCTCAAGATCTATTTCGATGATAAAATCACCAATACGAATGGAATCGCCGGTCTTAATACCGGCCTTGTGGATTGCCTTATCGTTCAGGTAAGTCTTGTTGGCCGAATCTATGTCTTCAACCACCCATTTCCCATCCTTCGTCGTAAAGATTGCCGCGTGCTGTCTTGATACCGCCCTGTCATGCAGAAATACCTGGCTGTGCGCATGCCTGCCGATATAAACAGGACCTCTGTCGAACTGCAACTCGTTGACGGTTTGACCATTTCGCCTTACAACCAAACGCATCTGTTTTTCTCCTGAGCATATTGGTCCTAAAGATCTCTATGTAATTATCCCCTACTTGGCACAATTCGTCAAGTAAAATAATTGGAAATTTTCTATTGGCACAGAAAACAAATGTTTCCCGCAAATATGTTGCATTACTGCCACTTCCTGTGATATAATTACCGCAGAATTGCATTCAAGCGGGAAGCAGCAATTTTGGGAAATTGTCGGTATATAAGAACCTTCTTCGAGAAAGAAGGGAAACGGTAATGCGCACAAGGAAAGCTTTTACGCTAATTGAGCTTCTGGTGGTGATTTCTATAATAGCGATGCTGATAGCGCTATTACTGCCAGCCCTCCAGAAGATTAGAAAGCAGGGCAGGGCGGTTGTCTGTCAGGCGAACCTCAAGCAGTGGGGAACCGTACTGGCGTTGTACGTCGACGAGAACGAGGGACGGCTCCCGATACTAAGCAGCTCGACGGTCCTCTGGTTCTTCCGGGGCTCATGGCTGCCGGAAGGGGACCCCAACAGGCCTGAGGTTTTCCAGAAGGTCGTCACGAGGGGCATCGCCTGCTGCCCGTTGGCCGTCAAAATCAGCCCGGGCCCTGCAACTGGCCGTTCTAGCGGTCAAAATCGCAGTGGTTCATTCGAAATTAGGTATGGAGCCGGCTCAACCTTCAAAGCATGGAAAATTACGAGTCCTCCTCCTCCATTTCGCGGCAGCTATGGCTTCAACAACACGGCATTTCCCAAGAGCATCGATAATTTTTTATCCAGGGGTCAGGCCAATATACCGGTCATCCTTGATTCCCCAAGTCGGCACGGAAGGCATAGCAATACTGATGGACCGCCGAGGTGGGAGGGCATGGGATCACAGACATTCTGCATAAACAGACATAATGGCCATATAAACAGCTTATTCTTAGATTGGTCGGTAAGAAGGGTCGGACTAAAAGAGCTTTGGACGTTAAAATGGGACGACCAATCTGACGCAGCCAGCCCCTGGACCAAAGGTGGCGGCGCGCAGCCGTCAGACTGGCCGGAGTGGATGAGGGGATTTAAGGACTACTAATGTTGTGTTACAGCTTCGATAATAGATGTAATTTTTGACCTAATAGCAGCAGGGAATGCGTGTTTTTATCAAGAGGAGAGAGATATGTATCATTTAATGGAAGCTTCAGGCTTCTTAAAACATCATAAACAAGGCGGTAAATTAACAATGCTTCTGTCAGTATTTCTTGTTCTCTGTTTATTGGGCCTCCCGGCCAAAGCAAAATATGGTGGGGGAACCGGCGAGCCCAACAATCCCTACCTGATTTATACCGCCGAACAGATGAACGAAATCGGTGCCAATCGTAAGGAGTGGGACAAGCATTTCAAACTCATGGCCGACATCGATTTGAGCGCATATGCGGGAAGGGATTTCAAAATTATCGGCAGAGGCATGAATAATGCCTTCAAAGGTGTTTTTGATGGGAATGGCAAAAAAATATTGAACTTCATCTACGTCTCCACAAGTGGAAGTTACACAGGAATCTTCGGATACGTCAGAGATTCCGACGCCGAGATAAAGAATCTCGGACTGATTGACCCGAATATTGAAGCGGGATCAGGAAGCGGTGTCGGTGCTCTGGCCGGCTGGATATACGAAGGAAATATTACGAACTGCTATGTCAAGGGCGGCAACGTTTCGGGAAAGAAATGGATAGGCGGTCTGGTGGGATATAATCGTCGCGGCATAATAAAGGATTGTTATTCGACTTGCAGCGTTTCGGGAAATGAGTTAGTGGGGGGGCTTGTAGGATATCACCGTGATACAATTGAAAACTGCTACGCTGCTGGAAGTGTTTCGGGAAATCAGAACGTCGGCGGCCTTGTGGGGGATAACAGGGGCACAATCACTAACTCCTATGCCGCAGGTATGGTTTTGTCAGATGGGCCAAACACGGGCGGACTCGTGGGAGATAACTCGGGCCCGGTGACCAACTGCTCTGCCAGAGGTGAAGTTTTGGGAAGTGAGGATGTCGGGGGGCTGGTTGGAAGGAACTCCGGTAAAATCAGCGGGTGCGATTCAAGCGGCTCCGTTTCGGGAGAAAATGATGTCGGCGGGCTTGTGGGAAGCAATCGGAGCACCACAATAAGAAACTGCTATGCTACAGGCGATGTTACGGGAAATACAGGAGTTGGTGGTATAGCGGGTAGAAATCAGAGCACAATCATCAATTGCTATTCCTTATGCGAAGTTACTGGAACGACAAATGTCGGCGGCCTTGTGGGTGAGAATGGCTTAAGCATTCCTTCGTTTAATGTGCCGGGTACAATCATCAACTGCTATTCAGCAGGAGGTGTTGATGGGGGTATTTTTGCCGGCGGTTTATTTGGTACCAATTCCAGCGGAGAGATTACGGCTTCTTTCTGGGATATCGAGACCAGCGGTCAGCAAACGAGCGGTGGCGGGATGGGTAAGACAACGGCAGAGATGCAAATGGCAAACACCTTTCTTGATGCCGGCTGGGATTTCGCGGCTGAGAGAGTAAACGGGATCGAGGAAATCTGGAGCATCTGTGAGGGGCAGGATTATCCCAAATTAGCTCTGCAATTTCTTAAAGGAGACTTTGATGGTGATAGAAGGGTATTATTTGCGGATTTTGCTGTCTTTGCCGCAAGCTGGCTGCAAAGCGACAGCAGTTTTTTCTGGTGTCATGGGGCTGACCTGACCAATGACGACAAGGTTGACTTTAGCGATTTGAAAGAATTTGCCGAAAACTGGCTGGCAGAGGGCATATGGACTCCGATGGCAACTCATTATATTTCCATTGATGATTTTGAGAGCTACAATGACCTTGAGCCCAATGACACTGAAAGCAACAGGATATTTGATATGTGGTTAGATGGATACGGCAATTCAGCAACAAACGGGGCTCTCGTTGGCCATGCAACTGCTCCTTATGCCGAGCCAAATTTTGTGCACGGGGGCAGACAGTCGATGCCGTACTCTTACAGCACTCTTTTCAAGTTCTCGAAGGCGGAATTGCCGCTGAATCCGCCGCAGGATTGGCTCGAAGAAGGCGCTGAAATATTATCGTTGTGGTTTAGAGGTGATTCGTCTAATACTGCTGAGCCAATGAGTTTTGTTGTCAATGGCAGTTCGGCGGTCTATCACGATAATCCCAATGCAGCACGGATAGATACCTGGACACAGTGGACTATTGAACTGCAAGCCTTTGTAAACGTGGACCTTTCTAATGTCAACTCTATTGCCATTTGTTTCGGCGATGAGAACAATATACAAGCTGGTGGTTCAGGTCAGATGTACTTTGATGATATTCTGCTGTATCGGCCCAGATGAATAATCCGAACACAGCAGAGCCGTGCACCAAGACCGGGAGTGTTCAGCCGACCGACTGGCCGGATTGAATACTGATTATAGTTGTTCCCTGCATGTGCTCAAAAACAAGCCTTTTGACAATAATAAGAGGCAATTTGTCATTCCGACAGTCGCAGAGCCATTTAAAAGATGTAATTTTCACTTGACTTTTTTGGCCCAATCGAGTACACTGATATTTGTTTAGGATGGGTGGTGTAGAATTTCTATTAGAATCCTCTGAAAATACCTGCTCCATTAAAATAGCCATCCTCTATGTTTTAGTATTTAGGCGCATAAGTCGGTAGCGGGCGCAAGATGTGAAATATAAGTCCGATATTGCCGGGCTTTGAAGTATTGAAAATA
>CBDURK010000216.1:0-5730 GCA_965369645.1 uncultured bacterium
AGGTAAGTGGCAAAACAGACAAGGCTGTTGATAAACAGACAGCAATCCAAAAATCCAAGAACGCTACTGCTTTGATATTGTGCTACTAAAATAGACCGATAAGAATGAAGATTGGATTTTTTACTCTGTATTCTGCAAGTTTAGTTATTGTTCCAGCGTTTTCTTAAGGGCCTTCTTCAGGGCAGGCAGGTCTTTCTCGAGAATATTCCATACCCGTTCGATGTCAACGCCCAGGTAATCGTGAACAAGGACATTCCTGAAGCCGGCTATTTTGAACCAGTCGATTCCACTAATAGTTTCTTTTGAAGCGTCGGATAAACGCTGTGTTGATTCTGCCAGTGTTTGCAGATTGCGAATTATTGCATCCTGTATTAGCGTGGAATCTAAAAACTGCTGTTTGTCTTTGCCGCCTATGTAGGATTCTATGCGTTCGATGCATTCGGTGATATGTATCAGATACAGCCGATCGTCTTTCATATCGGTTTTGCCTCATTGAGGATTTGTTTTTTTATGTACCAATGCAGGCTGTTCTCAGTGACAACATCTACTTTTCGATGAAACAGCTCCTGTAAGTCCATAAGCAGGCCGCCTAAATCGAAAAGGCTGCGATCCTTTTCCAAATCCACGAGAAAATCAATATCGCTGTTTTCATCTGCCGTCCCGTTTGCGACCGAACCGAAAATTCTGATATTTGAGGCGCCATATTTGGCCGCAAGTGCAAGTATTTGCTCTTTCCTGTCCTGAATAATTTCCGGAATACCCATAAACAGCCTTATTGAAAACAAAGAATCACCTTAAATATAAATACTAATATAAAATATGTTAAAAAAGAAGTCCTAAATAAGATATTTACCGCTCTCTGTAGTTTCATCGGGGAGGGCAGGCATTTCGATTTACTATTTTCTATTGAATATTGACTATTGGATTGAGGCGTGGATTTCAGATTTCAAATCTCAGATTGGATGGCTTGGCTTTAATTTTGCAGACGGGCGAGCTCGTCTTTGCACATTTTAAGTTGGCCGGGGTCGGTTAGTTTTTTGGCGGCTGCTTCGAGGTTCTTTATTGCCAGCGTGGGCTGATTCAGGTAACGGCAATAAAATATTCCCAGCATCAGTTGTACCTGCTCAGCGTATTCGTAATTTCTATAACGAGAGAGAAACTGCTCGTAGGCCTGGGCGGATTCGGTGTGTTTATTCTCACCTGCGAGCTGGTTGGCAATATCCAGGAGATGCTGTTTCGGCAGAATCTGCTCGCTGTCGTGGCTCATAAGTTCCAGGTAAATTCCGGCTGCAGCCGGCAGGTTGCGTTCGGCTATCCGTTTGTTAATTTCGCCGCGAAGCTCTTTTGATTTTTCATCTTTTTGTTGTTCGGCGGGGCTTTTGGCTTTTGTTCGTTTGTTTTCTGTCCGGCCAGTAAAGGGGTCGTAGCCGCTCGACACCGCATCACGATATCGCCGCCGCCTGTTCCATTGCCTTAGCATTGCAAAAAGGTCGAAATTGCTGCTGCTGATTAAACCGGCTGCGAGCATACCCAACATGGCTGCAATGCCGAAGGCATATCCTGCCAAATGAGCGTCATAGGCGACCTGAGGTGTGTATCTGGTGATTACATTATCTATTATAATCATTTTAAGGAGTATGAAATATAATGCCGGAATCTCTATCATTCCGATGAAGAAGAACCAATATAAGACGGTTATCAAAGTCTGGGGGAATAAGACCAGGTACGCGCCGGTTACCGCGGCTACTGCACCGCTGGCGCCAATAACGTTACCTCCGCTGATCAATGTATGGCCTATACCGCTGAAGACTGCGCCGGCCAAAAAGAAGCACAGATACCCAATATTGCCGAGCTTATCGTTGACATTATTGCCAAAGAGATACAAAAAGAACATATTGCCGATAATGTGCATAAGACCGCCGTGCAAAAAGGCGTAACTTACAAACTGCCACAGATAAGGCCGATTTGAAACGAGTTCAAATTGCTGTGCCCATAACCGAATGACCTCCGGATTATCTCTCGATGGATGAAATGTCAATAAAAAAATGAGCACATTAACGACTATCAGACCGTAATTCATATACGGTGTCCGTCGCGGTCTAATACTTGTCCGGTAAGGTAAGATAAAGAACATAATTTAACTATTAATTTCGAACGATTAAAATCAAGATCTGGCTTATTGTAACGTTAAAAACAAGTGATGACAAGGCATAAAAAAAGGACAGCGGTTGCTATCCTTTTCTTTGAAAAATGGTTGTTACTAAAGTTTCCTACCCTGCGGAAAACACTACAGTCCGGTGCAATTAATTGAAGCCAACCGGTTGTTCCTCGGCGAAGTCTTGTTTTCTATTAAAAATATAAGAATAAAATGGTGCGAAGCCAAGCATTCCGGCAAAAAAGACTTTATTTTTTATTAGATTGCGGTTAATCAATTGTTTTATAGTCCATCGGAGGGCCGGTATCGTCAGGAAAGATATAGCAAGGTAAGAATTGATTAGGATGATAGAAGATATGAGAAAAGTGGGACGATGTATTGCAGCAGGTTTGCTTTGTCTGGGAGTCGTAATAATTATATCTGATGCTCAAGGCCAGGATAATGCTGCCGGGGCCATTTCATGGAAGCGATGTCTAAGCCAGGATCCTGAGTTTTACGCAACTGATGAAGCCGTGCGGGTTGCCGATAATGTTCTTTTGTATCAGCGTGACACCGGCGGCTGGTCGAAGAATGTTGAAATGGCCCAAGTTCTCAGCGAGCAGGACAAAGCCATGCTGCGCAAGGCTAAAGGGAGGAAAGACTCTACTTTTGACAACGGAGCCACTCATACGCAGATCAGGTATTTAGCAAAGGTTTATAATGCTACAGGGATTAAGCGAGCCGGGCGGGCCGCACTTGGCGCAATCGATTATCTGCTTGAAGCTCAGTATGACAACGGGGGGTGGCCTCAGTCTTACCCATCGAGAGGATACTCCAGATATATCACATTCAATGACGGGGCTATGATTGGGGTAATGAGTGTGCTTCGTGATATTGCCCGGAAAAAGCCCGAATATGCTTTCGTTGATGAAAGCCGCAGGCAGAAGGCCCGCGATGCTGTTCAGAAAGGACTCGAATGTATTTTGAAGTGCCAAATAGTTGTCGATGGCAAAAAGACGTCATGGTGTGCCCAGCATGACGAGAAGACATTGGTTCCGAGAAAGGCTCGCAGTTACGAGTTACCCTCGATTAGCGGGTCCGAGTCTGTAGGTATTGTCAGGTTTTTGATGAGTATCGATGAGCCGGGACCGGAGATTATTGAAGCCGTACGAAATGCAGTAGTCTGGCTGCACGAGGCCGGGCTTGAGGGGATAAGGCAAGTTCGAAAAGAAAACAAGTCAAAACCAGGAGGCTGGGACAAGATAGTTGTTAATGACGCATCGGCCCCGACGATATGGGCTCGGTTCTATGAAATTGGGACCAACAAGCCTATCTTTTGCAGCAGGGACGGCATACCGAAAGCGACGCTTGCTGAGATTTCATACGAGCGTCGAACCGGATACAGTTGGCTCGGATATTACGCGACAAGCCTCCTTGCTAAGGACTATCCGGCCTGGCAAAAAAAAGTGGGCTCAAGAAATTAATGTAACTCGGTAAATTGAGAACTATAAAATATCCAAGGGGCAGAACAGCAACAATGAACAAAGAAATAATAAAAAAACGTATCAAGGCGATTCGCCGCGAGTTGAGTAGCCGTGACATAGATTGTCTTATAGTAACAAAGCCGGCCAATGTAACTTATACGACCGGATTTTTGGGTGACGATAGCTGGGCGGTAATTACCAGAGGCAAAGTTTATTTTCTGACCGACAGCAGATACACCGAACAGGCCCGGGTCGAATGTCCGGACTGCATCATAGTTGAGCGTACCGGCCTGATGGCTGAGGCAGTAGCCCGGCTGGTAAAAAAAATGAAATCGGTGCAGGCGGTGACTGTGGAAAAGTCCTTGTCTCTGGCGGATTTCGGGGCATTGAAAAAGCACGTGAAAGCTCGTGTTAAGTCGGTTGGAAATGTTATTGAAACTATTCGGGGCAATAAAGACCCTGCGGAAATAAAGACCATCGAAGCTGCTGCTTCAATATCAACTCAAGCCCTTGGAAAGACCCTCCGCTATATAAAGCCGGGCGTAACCGAAAGCGAGCTGGCGGGGATGGTTGATTTTCAAATTCGCAAACTCGGTGCGACAAACAGTTTCGAGACGATAGTTGCCTTTGGCCCAAATGCCTCCCGGCCCCACCATCAGCCGAGCGGAAAGAAACTCAAACAAAAAGATGCCGTTCTGATTGACTTCGGGGCTAAATACAAAGGTTACTGCAGCGACATTACCAGATGTTTTGTAGTTGGCAGGCCGACTGCTTTTTATACAAAGGTTTACGATGTTGTCGAGCAGGCCCAGACCGCTGCGATAAAAATGATAAAGGCCGGGGTCAAAGTAAAAGATGTGGATACCGCCGCACGAGAAGTAATCGACAACAACGATTTGCCTGTCTATGGCCATGGTACAGGGCACGGACTCGGGCTGGAAATTCACGAATCGCCTTTCATAAAAATCGGAGCTAAGGGTATGCTCAAAGCCGGCCAGGTTATTACTATCGAACCGGGTATATATATCCCCGGAAAACTCGGCGTGCGAATAGAAGATGATGTTCTTGTAACCGAGGGCGGCTGTAGAATATTAACCCGTAAATGCCCGCATTCGCCTTTGTTAGTTAGCCGCAAGAATTAAATATTTCTTTACCTAAAACAACAAAAAGTTATAATAAAGGCACTTCGTAACGAATGTCAAAACAGGAGGTAATTATGAAAACAAAATGGGTATTTCTATTAGTCGCGTTAGCGTTTTTCTGCAGCATCCCGGTGGCGGGCGGGCAGGTGCGTTTTAGGAAAATTGTTCTGGACAAAACATTCCGTGCCGAGGGAGTTGCGGTTGGGGATGTCAACCATGACGGCAAAATAGATGTCCTTGCCGGTGATGTATGGTATGAAGCGCCAGAATGGAAAATGCACGAGGTTCGTCCGGTTGGTAAGTATGATGGTACCAAAGGCTACAGCCAGACCTTCGCTAATTTTGCACAGGATGTGAACGGCGATGGCTGGGTCGATTCTATTATTATCGGGATGCCCAGTGAGCCGTGCTGGTGGTATGAGAATCCGAAGAACAAACCCGGCCACTGGAAGAAACGAATGGTTGTCGACAGCGCCTGCAACGAAACGCCGTTGTTTCTTGACCTACTTGGTGACGGTGAGCCGGTTTTGGTGTTCGCCGTTCGCCCAAAGGGCCAAATGGCCTGGTTCGGTGTGCCGAGTGACCTTGAAGGCTTGTGGGATATGCATATTATCGCCGCGGGTCCGGACGCACCGGGTACGAAGAAATACAGCCATGGCCTGGGTGTAGGTGATGTCAATGGTGACGGTCGAAATGATGTTCTAATCAAAGAAGGATGGTGGGAAGCGCCCCGCGAGAGAACCGAAACCAACTGGAAATTTCACCCTGCTAATCTTGGCCCGGATTGTGCGGATATACTTGTCTATGATGTGGATGGTGACGGTGACGGCGACGTTATTACAAGCTCGGCCCATAATTACGGTATCTGGTGGTTCGAGCAGCGCGGCGGGGCGGATGGCCCGAAGTTCGAGCAGCACCTTATCTCTAAAGAGTTTTCACAGCCGCACGCGATACGCCTTATTGACATGAA
>CBDURK010000217.1:0-5701 GCA_965369645.1 uncultured bacterium
TTTCCAGGCGTTTGCGACCTTCGATTTCCAACAGCAGCTTCTTGTTTGTTTCTGTCAATTCCGCCGTGCGTGTCTGGACCAGGCCTTCCAGTTGCTGCTGATATTTACGGAGACTTTCTTCTGCGTGTTTTCGTTCTGTTATATCAGAACCATACACATTCACATATCCGGAATCCGGAACAGGTGCTATAGTAAGAGAAAACATTCTGTCCCGGCAGACAACTTCAAGGTTTTCACTCTGGCAGGATTTAAGTGTGCACAAAATATTTTCCTGCCAATGTTCAGGTGCCTGCGTGCCTACCTTGCAACCCCAGTTTCCCAACAGTTCGGAACCGGCGGCATTAGCATAAAGCACCGTGCAGTCTTTCAAGATGCGCAGAACAGGATACGGATTCTCAGAGGGAAATCTTGCCAGGTTCTCTACCTCTTGCTCGGCCTGGATTCTTGCCAGGCCAATGCCGATACTGGCACCTATTTCTTCGAGAAAGCGAACCATCTCGGACGTAAAACGCTCCTTCCGAGTATCATTAAGCTGTAACAATCCTATAATCTCGTCACCCGAACGCAACGGAATCAGGGCTACTGATTCATAGCCTGCCTTATTACACTGGTTTCTTATTGGAACTTTAAAAACTTCCTGTGGTTTAAGGGTTAGTAATTCTGAGGTGCTGTTGGTCCAGAAGCTCCCGCCTTCTGTGAAGAATTGCAAAGTCGGGTCGGTTCGACCGGACAAAACAATGCCGCACATACATTCCAGGGCCGGGCGTCCACCAGAATTGTAGATTAGCTTGCCCGCTTTGTTGTGAGCACAGAGGTGATTCTCGGCTTTCACAAAATCAACCGAAAAACCGTTTACTTCAAGATATGGAAATTCATTGCCCTCGCGCTGGCGAATGCCCACAGCATCAAAGTTGGTGGCTTTTTTAATGAGCTTGAGAACATCACGAATCAAATCTGCTCCAACACTTTCTCGATTCAGGTACTCCAGAATTTGCCCAGCTAATTGCCGGTGTGCTTCTCTGTCTTTTCGTTTGGTGATGTCTTGGACAACACCAAGCATGCGGATAGCTTTACCTTTCTTATTGCGAATGGTATCACCTGTCTCTGATACCCAGCGGATAGTGCCATTCGGCCAGATTATGTGGTGCTCAATCGCATAATCTTTGCCATCTTCTACGCAGGCATTCACCGAATCAGTGACATACTTGCGGTCGTTGGGATGCACGCAATTGAGAAATGCCTCATAGGTTGCGTCGAATTCTCCTTGGGCAAACCCGAAAAGTGGCTCGATGCTTTCAGACCAGTGAAGATTGCCGGTTTCGATATTCCAGTCCCAACTGCCTATTTTGGCTGCACGCAGTGCCAATGCATATCGCTCTTCACTTAGCTGCAGTGCCTCTTTTGCTTTCTTATTCTCAGAACTGTGGATAATTTTCCATTCATTGTCCTGCTTAATGAGTGTAAATTCATGGTTATTCACTACGTCAATGATTTCTAAAGGGCTGCAGTCATCAAGAGAATAGCTGCAAAGAACCAGCATTCTGTAATTGGCTATGAGAATATTTGCATGTTCTTCATAAGAAGAAAATTTTCCCAGCTCCTTTTTCTCAAGCAAAAAACTATTCCCGGTAATGCGAAGGCCGTCGAATCCCTTTTTTAGAGCATACTCCGCTTTTTTGATGCAGTTCTGTATTGTCGCTTCGGGATCAATATTTTCCGACTTTGTGTACCACTGACTATGTTCAAGTATTTCTATCTGGCCCTTTTTAATGTAATCATCCAGGTTTCTTACTTCCTTCTGTAATTCTTTATGTGCTTCGGCGGCATTTAGCGGCTCTGCAGTAATCCACAGGCAGAACTCATTATCTTCCAATCCGGCCTTGAAATAAGGAACCAAAATGTCGATCAAATCCTCTTTCGTCTGGTAGAACTGACAGAAGTGTGTGCCCCAGGGAACATTACCTACAACCTCGATTGAAGTTTTTCTTAATTTTACTTCCATCTCAGCTTCCTCCGGTTCCAGGTTTCTCGTGTTGATATGCCGGCATATGAATCACATCGGTATTCCGGATGAACGGGCGGTCTATGCTCACAAATATACAATGTTTCATAAATGAGAATTTGAAGAAAGTAGTCCGCATTGTCTCATATTTACATAATATAGAAAATATTTTCTCCAGACTCTCTGAATTTAGCACGTTGTCTTATTGTCCGGATATCACGATTATATGATAAGGTGGCGGTCGTCCAAAATCAACTGAAATTGTTTTATTTGATTACCAATTGGGTGTTGAATAAAACAGGGGAGATGTTCATAAAGCCCAGAGTATGGAATATCAGATTCCTCTGGATTTTCTGCAGGCCCTTCGTGACGCTTCAGGAAGAGAAAGATAATTGAGATATGTGAATATCATGACGTTTTTTTCCATAGCTTTCCACTTGCCCTCGGTTTCGCTTGGTTGAGGCTGCTATAAATCCGGATGTTAAAGTGGTAAGTTAAAGACTGAAATACTTCTTCTGATATCGTGCCCGGTATTTTTTTATCTCCTTTGGCATCCCATAATTCCCACCGGCGGCTGATTTTTCTTTACTAACACAAGAAATGTTCTTTCATCGTAAGCACCGCCGGCGTCTGTTAGGCGAACATTTACGTAATGCAGCCCGATATCATTTGCTGTTGTTGCCCAGTGCCAGCGATAACGATATATCTTGCATTTACCGAGCGAATCATTTGGGTCAAAACGATTTTCATATGGCTTTGGTTCGATGACGATATTCTGGCCGGTGGTGATGGAAATAGTTACCGGTTTGCCTTCTGGTTCGGTTGCCTTGAAATTATTTTTATAAGTTGCCCCGGCCGGTATTACGGCATAGCCCAACGGTTCGCTTAGACATAAGTTGGGGTCGTAGCTGAAAGGCACTGTTTCGGGATTTAATACCGGCGGCCGTGGGGGCTGATATGTAAAAACAAGAAAGCCCGACAAAACAGCAAGAACCGTCGATTGTAAATTCATTACATATATCTCCTTATTGCGGAGTTGATTAAAGTAATCACCGCTGATTTTATTATATTACAAAATCCCTTAAAAAATAGCAACTATCAGCATAGGCCGCCTTAATCATTGCTGATGTTATCAGCCATTGAGCTAATTAATAGGTGATGAGCGATCATGACAGCCTTATTTTCTTGCCATTCTTTTGATGCGCTTATGGGCTTAACGAAATTGGCTGTGTTTGGGTTTGTTTTCGCCAAGTGTCCAATCATTTGTTTTCGTAAACGTTTGTATATGGTTGATATGTGATAACGAGGATGCCTCAATAAAAAATGTAGCAACAAGGATTTAGTATTTGACTTTGAGCTCTTCATAGGTGGACGTCGCTGGTTGAATGAGTAACTGTGACCATAACATAAGTAGATTCACAATGTCCATTATGATTGCATCGCTGAATCGCCACTCGCTTTTGAGACATGTATTTCACGGGCAGCAATGCGTTCAGATCCAAAGATGATGCCGATGAGTACCGACAGTAGTAGAAGATACTTTCTCATCTAAATGCTTCTTTCAGAAGATAACCAGCTGAACCGGATTTGTCGGTTAATTGATGCGCACATGCAAGTGGCCAACTGCCTCGTATCCATGCTCATCACTGCGTCTAACCGTAACGATATAATCCCCGGCTTTCCTATACCTATGTTGCGTCAGGGCATAGCCCTCAGGATTATGCTGATTTGCATTGCCGTCCGAACGTACCTTTACCATGGCACTTCCATCTCCGAAATCCCAAACCTCCTCGCTATGCTGCGTTCCGAAAGACCGCACCTTGAACACCACCTCATCATTCGCCCTCAGGCCGAATGTGGGATAATAATTCGCATGGATCGCCGGCGGCACACGCTCGAGATGCTTGCGGTCGATTACATAAACCACCGCAAAGTCATAAGTGAAGTTTCCAGCCGAGTCCGTTACCTTCACAATCTCGCTGTACTGGCCTGCTCGCTTATACACCCGCTTGACCGTGTTGCCCTTTGCCCTGGTCCCGTCACAGAATGTCCACTCGCAGTCCACAATCTTGTCTGTTTTGGTCCAGCTCTTTGAAGCGTCAAGCTGGGCTATCTCATCGGTATATACCAAATGATGAGGTCTGGCTACGGCTATAATATCTGGGCTGTATTGCTGCTGGTACACCTGCCAGATGAATGCGTAACCGTTCTGCGTGCCCCACTTGCCCGAAGGCTGGCGGCATTTGATGTCAAAGTGTAAATGCGACCAGCCGCCGCTGCCACCTTCCTTGCCGATGAGCCCGATGCGCTGCCCCATCTTCACACGCTTGCCCAGGATCACCGGCGTGGCAATCATTTGTAGATGGCTGTAGCGATAATACCAGCCACGATCGTCGAGAATGTAAACCACATCGTAACGTGGTGCGATCGGAGAGTCTTTATGGCCGTCGAGTACATAATCACGCACAGAAACGACCAAGCCATCCGTGGCTGCAACGACCTCCACCATCCCCTCCGAACCACCGAAGTCCAGGCCGTAGTGATAGTAGATGCTCTTCTGACCGGGTATATCACAGGCATTGACATAGCAGGGGACATTTGCCATCTGGGTATCGCTGGCGAACCACTTCTGCTTTACCGGGTAAATGAATGTACCGGGGCGAATCCATGGCGAGCCGGAGGGCCAGAGTCGAAGGCGAGCGTCTTTAACGAGACCCCAAACGTTGGCTTTGCTGCTGTTCTGTATATAGCCCTTTGTGATCGGACAATCGATCTGGACATCACCTATGGCCGTCGGTAGATGATATGTTGATGAGACTAACGATGCCCTTTGCCCGTTGACTTTTACTTTGACCTGCGCCCTGCGCACTGCGTTACGGACCGAGTCGCGTTTTTCGGTTAATTCCAGAAGCGTTACTGTCGCCTTGGTGCCGTCGTGTAGCGTAACCTGGCGCGTTTCGCCCACATCCAGGTCGACTGCACGCACAAGAGGCTCAATTATCGCTGCAACAAGAGTAGGGGGTGCTAAGAAGCAGGCCAGCATGAAAACTGTGATTCGGTGATTTGTGTGCATCTTTGAAAACCTTTCACTATACTTGTTCGTATGGGCTGATCAAAGGTCGAACTGACCTTAATAAATCAACGATTTATGATACACTCTGGAACCTAAAAATTCAAGAACAACCCACAGGATTGTGGATGAAGTGGGGAGTGTCCGTTAACAATTACTTCCATTGTTTACCTTGGGATATTTTGATGAACTCCAAAGATGATAAAAGAAGTGCAGGTCTTCAGCCTCCGGCAATTGGGGGGAAAATAGCAATTACGTCATGATTGCTTAATTTATGCTCAACTGACATCGCCAGGCCATTTACGATTAGGACCTTGGCATCTTTTTCAGGGATTTTTAGATATTTTAATAAATCGCTCAAGGAACTTTCTTCAGGTAGTTCCAATTCTCTTTCGTTGAAGCGGCCTTCTCTAAAGGTCGCAAAAAGCTTTACTTCCACGACCATATCTTTTATTCCTTTATACGATGTCGAGTTGAGTGAGCTTAGCTTCGGTCGGCAATCCCTGTTCATTCCAACCACGTTCTTTATAATATTCCGGCAACAGTTCCCCCAGACGATGTACATGTCCCTTGCAAGGCCCCTTCGGAATCGGTTCAGTCAGAAGGCGTCGAGGTAGTTTGTCCTGCTC